>NZ_JAVKPK010000027.1:0-48212 GCF_031461075.1 Methanosarcina baikalica
CTTCTTTTATGAAGATATTTTCCTTCCTTTCTGGAGATGTGATGGAGATCATCTCAAAGATAAAACAGCCTTAAATTTAAAGGGTTTTATTCCTTTTCTTCTGTTTCGAGTTCTCTTTCTAACTTTGTTATATCTAGCGATACCCGAAAGAAAGCATCTCTGCCTGTATCCCTTACATTGATCTCTATGGGTTGAGCTAACGTAGCTTTAACTGCTCTCCATTCTTCCCTGGTGACATCAACTATTTCCCATGGACCGGCAGAGTTGTTTTCCACTTTATCGCGGGCAAGCTGCAAAAGCAGGTGTTTCTTTTCCGTCCGAGTAAGATTCTCTATTCCCTTGACTTCTAACTCACTTACCGTAGCTCCACCCATTTTGGATTGAACTACCATGGGCTCTCCTGTTTCATCTTTAATTATGTTTTCCATGAATTTCCCTTCCTGCATTAGAAATGCTCACGGTTTCGGGCTGAATGTCCTCGGGTCAAGGTAAATGTTTCTCTGACAGTAGCTGCATATGGTTAGAAGGTGTGTCCCTGCAAGAAGAGCTCTTTCTACTTCCTCTTCAGATGAGATATACTGGGTCATTTCCTCTCCACAGTAAGGACACTTTATCTTCAGCCAGTCCAGTTTCGTAAGCTGCCTTATATTCTGTATTAGTCTTCCAAGGGCATCTTCATAGGTCTCAGGGTAAAAGCCAATAGGCTGAAGATGGCGCAACAAAACAGGTAATTCTATTCCTGTCTCAAGGAGAGGAATTATTAGCTGATCGGTTCCTACAGCGAAACCTATCTCCTGGTTTACTTCTGGAGATATCATCCCCTGTTGTGTGATAATCGGTATAAAGCAGTCTGATTGGCGGACCCCAAAACGTATCCTTTCTGCCAGGGAAAGAATTCGAGCTTTCCTGTACAGGGATGAAAAGCTCTCCAGTTCCACTGCCCAGAGCGCCCTGGCCAGCTCCTGGGCAAGTGGCTCATCCTGTTCGCAGTGAGCTATGTAAATTTTTGTGATCATAGCTTCCGTGCTTTAACCTGAAGTTACTATTTTTTTCTTTGGTTTGCTTTCGTGCTCAGTATCTGGCTCTGGGTCAGGTAGTGGCTCAGGATAAGGAACCGGTTGAGGTTCCGGGTCAGGTATTGGTTCCGGCTGGAAAGATGGTTCTTTTTCTTCTTTTCGCAAAATAACTTCCCCCTCTGCTCAATAATGCAATTTTCAAAGTGATTATATTTTTATAAGACGTTTATATACTGCAGTACTAAAGCCCAATAAAGCATGATCGGTCAATCAGAAGCTAGCATTACGCTTGTGGCTTTAATTACTGCGTACACTTCATGCCCTTCTTTCAAATCCAGGTTTTCGACAGAATTTTTTGTGATAATAGAAGTAATCTCCATACCACCCGGAAGTTCGACTACTACTTCCGAGTTGACAGATCCATGAACTATTCTTTTGACTTTGCCTTTGAGAACATTCCGTGCACTTATTTTCATCTTTATCCCGTGAATCCGGTATTTGTTTTTGTTATCAATAAGGTTAGTCTTGTCAATTATAGAAACATAGGAATCTTGTTTTCTGAATTCAAATCAGATATTATAAAATTTTATTTATATTTATATATTTCATTCTTTCATCGAAAATTAATTCTGGCACTTGGAAGCTTGTATTTACAGAGCTTTTTTATTACCCGGTTTTGGCTTAGTGCCGATCTGTTAGAATTTAATTAATTTTTATTACTCGAGGCAGGTAAAAGTGAAAAAAAATCTTAATCTCCGGTGAGGAAATTAATTTCAAGTCCTTTTCTTTCCCTTTTCTTCCATCAATTCCAACAACTTTAAAAGCAATGCCCGTGATCAAAATGTGAATTTCAATGCTTGCGGATCAGGGTTAACAATTCCCTGGTTTATTTCTGGAAAAGCCAGGCTATTTTCCCCGGATTTTCAACCCTAAAAACTTTATGAGAGGTTAAAATGGAACTCGACGAAGTCATAATCACACGGGCAATTTTTGAAGAGTATTCTAAAACCTTCCTTGACTACACGGACATCGATGTAGCACTTGTAGGAGGGGGCCCTGCAAATCTGGTAGCTGCAAAGTACCTGGCAGAAGCAGGGGCAAAGGTCGCCATCTATGAGCAAAAGCTGTCTCTCGGAGGCGGTATGTGGGCTGGCGGCATGATGTTTCCGCGCATAGTTGTTCAGGAAGAGGCCTGCCACATTCTGGACGACTTCGGGATTAGATATAAGGAGTACCAGCCGGGGTATTATGTGGCAAATTCCGTGGAATCTGTCGGGAAGTTGATTGCAGGTGCAACTTCAGCCGGGGCTGAGGTTTTCAACCTTGTGAGTTTTGAAGATGTCATGATCAGGGAAAACGACAGGGTTACGGGAATCGTTATCAACTGGGGGCCCGTAACAGCACAGCGCTTGCATGTGGATCCTCTAATGATCCGCACAAAACTCGTAATCGATGGGACAGGGCACGATGCAGTTGTATGCAACACGATTCTCAGGAAGATTCCCAATGCAAAGATCGGAGAACTCGGGATGCTCGGAGAAAAACCCATGTGGTCAGAGGTCGGCGAGCGTCTTGCTGTTGACGCAACGCAGGAGATCTATCCGGGCCTGATCGTTACGGGCATGGCTGCAAATGCCGCAACCCGCGCCCCGAGGATGGGGCCTGTCTTTGGAGGCATGCTCCTTTCGGGAGAAAAGGCTGCAAAACTTGCCCTTGACAGACTTAAGGAACTCTAATTTCAATCCAGGAATAATTTTAACCCAATTTTGTGCCTATTGCGTGCCGGAAAGCAGATCCCTCTCCTTCCCTGAAGAGGGCCTCCTCTCCTTTCCGGCAAAAACTTTATATAAATAAACTCCTTCTATAGGTTGCTTCAAATCTGAAGTGCCAGACCCTGTGGCCGGGGTAGGGTAGAGGCCATCCTGTGGCCCTGTGGAGGCTACGACCCGAGTTCGATTCTCGGTCCCGGCCCTAATAATTTCTTTTAACTAATTTTTTTTGTTTCTATGGCAGTTGCTTCTTTAATTTTCTTTGCGTGAGTGCCTTATATATTGCTTCTAGCATTTATTTATAATTTTGAGCTTAAATATTTACACAACTCCAACTTCTATAACTCACCCAGCGCAGAAAATACTCTCCAGCGGGGCATCAAACAAAGGAAACGAGGCATCAAACAAAGGAAACGAGAACTGATATGAAAGCACTCATTATAGACGGCTATGTGGATGAACCTGCTTGTCTTGGGGTTCCTCCCTACTTTTCTCCCTACCCACGGTACATAGCAGGCGCCCTTCGAGAACGCGGGCTTTCCGAAAAGGACATTCACTACCTGACTATAGACACTCTAAGGGAAAACCTACCCGGTGCCAGGGAACTCATAGAAAAAACAGAACTCCTTATCATTATTGCAGGCATGACCGTGCCGGGTAAATATCTTCGGGCTTCTCCAATCACCCCTGGAGAAATTGAGGCAATCTTCCGGGCCGCAGGCGGTGTAAAAGTTATAGGCGGCCCTATCAGGCTAGGTTTCAGCAGTGAAGGCGGAAGGGCTGCAAAAAGTACGGAAGGCGGAATAAACCTTGAAGGTGCAATGCTTGTCAGAATGGATGTCGAATCTTTCATATATGACCTTTTTGAGGATGGGACTGGTAGGAGCGGAAGCCTTTATCCAGGACTGAAAGCCCCTGATGCCGTAGAACATCGCTTCAGGACAACGGCCGAAATCGGAAGATGGGGATCCAAAGGAGCTTTTTTGATCAGGCAGCACCCTGACTTTCCTTACTGCATGTGCGAGCTTGAGACCTATAGGGGTTGCGGCAGGCAAGTACACTGCTCTTTCTGCACAGAACCTTTTTACGGGGATTCCGATTACCGGCCTGTTGAGGAGGTGATATCTGAAGTTTCTTCCCTTTATTCCCATGGAGCCCGCTATTTCAGGATCGGAAGGCAACCTGACCTCTTCTCGTATTATGGGAAGGATACCGGAGGGCCTGTCCCGAAGCCCTCTCCCGCCGTTATAGAAAGGCTCTACAGGGGGATCCGGAATTCTGCCCCTGACCTTTCCGTGCTCCAGATGGATAATGCAAATCCAATAACGCTTGCAGCTTACCCTGAAGAGTCGGAGCAGATCCTGAAGACGATAATTAAATATCATACAGCAGGCGACGTGGCCGCTTTTGGAATGGAAAGTGCCGATCCGAAAGTGATTGCAGCAAATTCCCTTAAGGCGACTTCCGAGGAGGTCTTTGAAGCGATCAAACTTGTAAACAAGTTTGGGGCCGTGCGAGGGGCTAACGGACTTCCTGAAATTCTTCCGGGAATCAATTTTGTGCACGGGCTGATGGGAGAATCTAAAAAAACGTTCCAGCTTAATTATGATTTTCTGAAGTGCGTGCTTGATTCAGGGCTACTTCTGCGCAGGATTAACGTCCGTCAGGTAATGGCTTTCCCAGGAACGCCTATGTACGGAAAGGACGAAGCGGCAAGGAAACACAAGAAACTCTTTCTGGACTATAAAGAGCGTGTCAGGAAGAGCATTGATCTTCCAATGCTGAGGCGCGTTGTACCAGACGGCACGGTGCTGAGGGATGTAATGTGTGAGGTAGCCGAAAAGGGAGTTACTTTCGGAAGACAGCTTGGTTCATATCCCCTACTGGTAGGAATTCCCGCTTCTCTGCCTTTGCGGAAATTTGTTGACATTACCGTCACAGGGCACGGGATGCGCTCGATTACCGGTATTCCTTACCCTTTGCCTATAAACACGGCTTCTTCTTCCCTTATCAGAGAACTTCCCGGGCTTGGCAAGAAAACTGCTGATTCGATAATTGCCGGAGTCCCCTATACTGACAGAGAAGATTTTCTCAAGCGCGTACATGAAGGAGATAAATTGCTCAGGTTTATTGAAATTTGAATTGTTAAGACCTGGCGTTTTATTAGAATCCAGATGCGTTGGTCTAGTTCCGGGCGATTTCAGAATCCATAGCCTTTAGCATTATAGGGCTCAGGGTTTACCGCGGTTTCAGGCATCTTTCAGAAACTCTCTCCTATTCCTATTCGTTGGGACCTTGATACCTTCATTTTTAGATAAACACTTATTTATCCAATCGAGAATTATTTTTACTGGGGATTTTTATAGAGGAAATTTTTATAAAGGGGATTTTTGAGGGGGATTTTTTGAGCGAAAGCGCGGGGAATTTATACAGAGCAAAAATTGCTCTTCAGCTAAGCTTCATTTTCTTGGTCATGCTTGTGATTCTCATATTCTACGCTACGTGTGAGGTAACTGCCAGAATGTACGGCACTTTCCTGTTACTGTTTATGGTAATCATTTTCACTCCTTTTCTGCCGGACGGAGCAGGTTACGAAGAAGGAAAACCGGAATAACTGCAACATAAACTGAACCTTCTCCTGTCGGTGCAAGCAGATCTCAAAATTTTACTTTTTTGTAAAAAAATTTCTTTATTGTTTCAGCTGTAAGGATGTACAGTCCTATTATTGCTCCAAGGATTAAAATAACCTGTATTGGAAGAGGTTTGAAGCCAAAAGGTGCTGCAAAAGGTGTCAGTGGGAAGGCAAGCGTCAGAAATCCGGTAAGCACGGTAGCTAGTAGCAGGTATTTTCCTGGTCTGCTCCTGAAAAAAGGTTTTCTGCTCCTGATTACCAGTACTATCATGGATGCCGAAATAACGGATTCCACAAACCAGCCTGTCCTGAACTCTTCTATACTTCCTGGGAGGAGAAAAAGCAAAGTACCAAAAGTCAGGTAGTCGAATACCGAACTTGTAATGCCAAATACCAACATAAACTTGCGGATAAAACCTATATCCCATCTGCGAGGCTTTTCGACCATTTCCCTATCCACTGTATCTGTGGCTATGGTCATCTCCGGAAAATCAGTCAATAAGTTGATTAACAGGATTTGTGTAGGCAGCAGGGGAAGGAAAGGCAGGAAAAGTGATGCTCCTGCCATGCTGAACATGTTCCCGAAGTTGGCACTGGTAGCCATGAAGACGTACTTCAGGGTATTGGCGAAAGTTTTACGCCCCTCTTTTACTCCTTCCACAAGCGCATCCAGGCTCTTTTCCATTAACACAATGTCTGCGGCTTCTTTGGCGACATCTGCAGCGCTGTCAACTGAGATTCCCACATCTGCTGCATGAAGAGCAGACGCGTCATTAATTCCGTCTCCCATATACCCGACGACATTTCCGCTCTTCTTAAATGCAAGGATGATGTGCTCTTTCTGGCTCGGCTCTACCTCGGCAAAGATATCATTATCGTTTACTTGTTTCATCAGAGCCTCGCTGCTCATCTTATCAAGCTCGCTTCCGGTTAGAACCTTTGAGTTCTTAAGCCCTATCTCCCGACTGATACTGGCAGCCACAAACTTGTTGTCTCCGGTAATTATTTTCAGAGAAATTCCAAGCTGCCCCATATTTTCTATAGTTTTTATAATGTCTGGTTTTGGTGGGTCAAAAAAGAAGAGGAACCCGAGAAAGATCATCCCTGTTTCCTGCTCCTTTTTGATCTTTTCCTGCTGGTCCATCTGCCTGTATGCAACTCCCAGCGTTCGAAGTCCTTTTTCGCTGAACTCCTCAAACTGCTGCTCAATCCGTTCCTTTAACTCGAAAATTTCTACAGTTTTTCCAGGTTCAGCCTCTGCTAGGGAGCAAATTTCAAGAATATTCGGGAGCGCACCTTTGGTTATCATCAGGTTAGTGCCGTCTTTTGAGACAAGGATGCTCAATCTTTTTCGCACAAAATCATAAGGGATTTCGTCCAGTTTCTCATACTCGGCCAGATCGAGTTTATTCTGTGCAAGAATTGCCCTATCGATCGGGTTTTCAAAGCCTTTCTGGTAATAGGCGTTAAGGCTGGAATAAAGCAGGACTTTTTCATTCTGTTCTCCTTTAAGGTCCTGAAAAGATTGGAGTTGCAGCTCTCCCTCGGTTAAAGTGCCGGTCTTGTCAGAGCATAGCAGGTTCATGCTGCCAAGGTTTTCAATGGAAGCCAACCTCTTGACAATCACTTTCTTTTGCGCCATCTCTCTTGCGCCGTGGGAAAGGTTAACACTTATTATTGCAGGCAGGAGCTGCGGGGTCAGCCCCACTGCAAGAGCCAGTGAGAAAAGGAAAGAGTCAAGGATCGGGCGCTGGAGATATACATTGATCGCAAAGATGGCTATTACCATCAGCATCGTAACTTCCATTAGAAAGTATCCAAAATTTGAAATTCCTTTTTCAAATTCTGTTTCGGGAGGCCTGAGTTTTAATCTATCTGATATTTTCCCAAACTCAGTTCCCTTCCCTGTGGAAACTGCCAGCACTTTTCCGTTGCCGCTGACAACACTGGTTCCCATCCAGAGGGAATTTGTGCGCTTCGCAAGCGGGGTTTCTGCTTTCAGTACGCCGACTGTTTTTTCTACGGGATAGGTCTCTCCTGTGAGAGTCGCTTCACTAACGAAAAGTTCCTTTGAGTCCACAATAAGGCAGTCTGCAGGAATTATATCTCCTGCGTTGAGGATTATTATATCCCCTGGCACGATCTCTTCCACAGGGATCTCTTTTTCTTCGCCGTCTCTGAGCACTGTCGCCCTTATTTGCACCGCAGCCAGAAGTTTCTCAAAAGCATCAGCCGCTCCTTTTTCCTGCCAGAATCCAAGCAGACTGCTGACCAGAATAATAGCTACGATTATTATGGTATCTGTTGGTTCGTGGAGGAAAAAGGCAAGTCCGGCTGCAAAAAGGAGGATAAGGGTAATCGGACTTTTGAATTGCGAAAGCAGGAGTGTAAGGGTATCGGACCGTTTTTTTGGTTTGAGAATGTTAGCCCCGTATTTTTTAAGGCGTTCACTGCTTTCTGAACCTTTCAGGCCTTCAGTCGTTGCTTGGAGTTCCTGTAACATTCTGGACTCAGAAATACTCCAGAATTCAAGCTTTTCATTATCGAGCAACCGGATATCCCCTTAGTGTCTTCCTGTCTGTTCGTTGCCTGTACATTATCTGCTTATAATCTCCTTAGTGTCTTCCTGTCCGATCATTGCCTTCTTATTGTCTCATTATTGTCTGCTCATTGCCTTCTAATTTTTCCTCAAGTCTCTGTAACCTTCAAGATTTTGGCAAGTTCCTGTCCTTCGCTTCCTATTGTTGAAAATTCTCTCAACATCTCCGACTTTTCAAGGTATTTTTCTGTCCTTATACCTTCAGGTTCTTCTATTTTGAGGGTAATCTCTCCTTCAGTATATCCTTTTTCAATGCATTGTGTTATCAGTTGTCCGTATATGGAAGCAATTAGCTTGAGGCAGTCAAAGATCCTGTTCTCGTCAACTACATTTTTGCCGTCAAGCATAATACGCCTGAGCCTCTTTGATCCCACGAATTCCTTGAAGAGCTCTATGAGCTTTATTATGAATATATTGACAGAATCCCGGTTTAAAGCGGCGGCCAGTTCTTCATAGCCTGTAATCTCATAATCTTTGTGCAGAATCAGGAAAGTCTTCTCATCCGCCGATATTATGAATCTGTTTTCCGGGTCTTTGTTGTCTTCAAGTACAGCTTTCAGGTTATTTCCTTCGTATTCTATACTCGAGATATAGAAGTCAGATATGTCGAGTTTTTTCACCTTTTTTTCCCTGGATATGATTCCACTCTTTGACCATACTGGTAAAGTCAGTTCATGAAGGTCCTTTACCTTTAGCGTGTCTCGCGTGAAATACAGTTCAAACTCGTATTGCATACCGTCAACGAAACTAACCTGCTTTCCTCTTAGTTTTTTATCCTCAACGAAAGCATAATAGATGCTTTTAGCTCCATAGATACTATCTTCAAAAAAGGGGCTAAGGTTTGAGAGTATCCGTGTCTCAAGCTGCTGCACCTCCATCAGGTCCAGTTTATTTTCCCGGTCGAGCTCTTCAAGTTTTTCATTCTTTTTTGTTAGCGCCACTGTCGAGGAGGTCTCAAGAGTTCTGGCTTTGATCTCAAGAATATCCGCAGCATTGACTTCAGCTGTACGGTTTTCAATACAATCCCTTATATCTTTCTCAAACATGTCTATTTCTTGAATTCTCTTTTCGTAAATTGCGATCTTTCCTCTGTTCTCGTTTTTTATCTTGATAGCTGATTTTTCCAGAGGTATGACTTCCGTTGAAATTCTTATCAAATCCTGCAGGTCCTGGATGAAATCTCTCTGGACAGGAAAATCGGTAGAATCCTGAAAAGTGTATCTCATTTTAAACTCTCCATCCCTTCCGCATGAAAAACGTTTTTATTTAAATTATGTTTTTTCCCACTTTAATTTTGTGAGCTTACATTTCTGAAAAGAATAATATGGTTTCCTCTATTTCCAGGGATTTTCTAAAAATCTGAAAAATCTCTCTGAATGTGAAGTCTCATTCTGTCTTTATTTTATGAGCTGATCCCAAAACTAAAAAAAATGCTTATCTGCTTCTCATATTCCGAATAATCAATAGAGTTTCTGGTTACGAAAAAATAGTTTTGAAACTTTGCTGATTTGAGAATAAAATTGGTTTTGGGATGAGCTCTATCTATGTACTTTTAATAAAATAACTTCTCTTCCTAAATCTGTTACTTTATACATTATTTATTAATTTACATTGAATTTCTTTTTCCCTATCATATAAAAATTTTTAATTTCAATCTTTCAGAAAGATTTATATCAGTTATTGTGCAATCTTAGTTATATTATCGTCAGATGATAATATACAAAGACATGTACTCTATGTAAAAATAGAATATCTCCTGTCAGTAAAAATTTAACTTATAACAAATTTACGCTTTGCGATAATAGGTATATGTCTTACACACCAGGCTGATTGGTCAGCACTGGCACAAAAACGGGATTAATTCACAGCTTCCCTGATTGCAGCGAGAATCAATGAGTTTATTACTTGCCGCACCAGGATCAAAGGTTACTACATTTCTCTCAAAAACAAGTTATTGAGAAGTGTTATGTTTCTTGTCAACTGAGTAGATAAGAATCAAATCAGTTTAATTATATATAGGGGGTTGGGCTGAGGAAATATGGGTGAGCTATAAACTACGATTGTCAAAACAGTCATCTTTTATTTATTATGTTGGCTATACACTTGCCTAACATTATTGAGACTGTTTGCGAATTGTTTTTAATAACTGGGGTCTGCTATATCTCGTGACTTAAAAATATTATCTATATAATATAATACTCAATGTTTTATCTGAAACAAAATTGAATAAAACTTGATATTTGAGGAATCAAGGTGCAGAACATGAAACAAAGATCAATACAATTTAGTGCGCTGCTCATTATATTCCTTTTCTCAGGGATAGGAAGTGCACTTGCAGAACCAAGCGGTTCTTTTTTACCAGCCAATGTGACCGTTGGTAATATGAGCGTTATAATCAATTACAGCGGGACTGGTTTCAGACCGGGGGATACTGTAAATATCACCGCAGATTTCAATACATCTGTCGCTGGCGCAAAAATATCGATTACTGACAATCCAAATTTATTCGGAGCAAATTTAGTAGGCGCTAATAATGTAAATTTGGTGGGCGCTGATTTACCGACTGATGCTCTGATGACATCACTGGGTGATAATGAACTAGGTGGTAATTCCTTTGGTTATGACTTCCAGATTCCAGAGGATCTAAGTGGTTCTTTGGGTGTAGATATATCACCATTAGACTCTGAAGGAAACTCGATATATCCATCTGATTCTGAAGGAAACCTGCTGGATGACGCAGATTTTTCAGATCTTGATGGATTTGGAGTTGATCCGTACATAGAGATAATTAGCCCTGACTCCGAGTTTGCCGGCGAAAGTTGTGTCGACTTCAATTTCAGTGCATACGACGATTATGCTGGACAGGCCGGAAGTCAAATTATCTACACTTTCTGGCTCGATGGTGTTCAAAAAAATAACGGGGTTATAACCTCTGGCGCATATAAACAGCTTCAGTTTGAACTGGATGACGGTTCTCACACATGGGAAGTTAAAACCAAGGACAGTCTGGGAGAACACACAAGTGGTACTCGTACTCTGTATGTGGACACCGAATGTCCCAGTGTAACACTTATTTCCCCTCAAGATTGCTTCAACCAGGTAATAGGTGCTACTCAATTCAACTTCACCTGTGAGGATGCTTTAGCTGCTCAATATAGTGATCTTGATCTGTCATATACACTGTATATAGATGGGGAACCTGCTGAGGACCTTTACGGAGATATGCTTTCCGGAGATGTGTTTTCCGGAGATGTGTTTACCGGAAATACGCTTTCCACAACGAAACCTGGAGTGCCCGTAACCCGGGAAATTGAACTTGCTGATGGTGCTCACAACTGGTCAGTTTCAGTTGAGGATGGAGCCGGAAACAGTGTTACAAGTGAAGTCCGGAAATTCTATGTGGACCTTAACGGATTTACAGTCTCCCTCAGTACTCCCAATGGAGGGTACGTTTCCGCAAACCCGACATTCAACTTCACTGTTACGGGAAACACGGAAAATAACTGGGATTCCTGGATCGGGGAAGAATCCGTGGTACCAGGAGCAGGGCTACCTTTCGACTACCAACTTCTCGTTGACGGTAAAGAAGTAAAAGGAAGTTGCGACTGCGACTGCGACTGTGACGAAGGATATAGCGATGACGAAGGAGATAATGACTGCACAGTGGGCTGCACCGAAGAAGATTGTGACGAGAGTTGCTTAGCTGTAGGTAAAGACATGTATTCCGTAAAAGCTGCGGTAGCAGATGGAGTTAACAAAAATTGGACAGTAATTATTACTGACCGTACAACCGGCAAAACCTACCAGCCTACTGTGAAGCATTTCTCAGTTGATAGTGTTGATCCGGCTTGTGTAGCAAATCTGAATGTTAGAGATGCATTTGGTTCAACTTCCTGGTACTCCATAAGAGATTATCCCGGGCTTGTGGTTAGCTGGAAAGCAAATACCGACAGCGATCTTAGGCCTACGGAGCCATATGAAGTTTATATCAGCACATCTAAGCCAAGTTGTATTGAGGATATGCAAAAGGTAGACACGTCTGGGTCAGAAACTCACACAGACGGATCAACGACTCCAAACCAGAAATTAGAGAATTCAAGCGTTACGGATCTGTGCATTGAAGCACTCGACGGAAAAGACATTGTCTACGGCAAGGACTACTGGGTAGCTGTGATTGCTCGGGACAACGCCAGCAACTACAATGATGCTTTTTCCATGTGCGGGCCTGTACAGACATATGAAGATATGGATCTCACGCTTGAAGAGGGCTGGAACCTGAAATCCGTGCCAAAAAGCCTTGTTGCTTCTAGCGCTTGCCCGGAATCAGCCTTTGGCAATGGCAGCACGGTCCTCTACTGGGATGGTTCATGCTGGCAGTTCCCTGAAACCATTGAACCGTGCAAGGGTTACTGGGTCTACACTAAAGAGCCTTGCGTGACCAATGTCAAGTTCAGGGGAATGTCAGGTGATTGCACTAATCCGGATGTACCAGCTTCTCTTGAGCTCACTCCAGGATGGCACATAATAGGACACACCTCTGCAAATGCTGCAGCCTGGTCCCTCACTCTGGCTTCGCTAAATGATTTCGATTCTGATCTTGCTGAAGACTACAGGTTCTCCAACCTCATCACTTATTCTCAAGGTGAAGGCTGGGGCGGCATAATCCCTGGCGTCGACTATGACTTTGGCACAGAAGGACAACTTAGTGAGAGTGATTCCAGTCCAGTTGCAGCCCTCCAGTCCTACGGCTATATGGTTCCAGGACAGGGCTATTGGATCTTCATGAAGGATGAAGGCATCTACGCATCCATCGAAAACGTATACAACCTGGATATAGACCAGAATACGGGCGATACCACGGACGATACCATAGACGATGGCACGGGCGACATTGATTTTCCGGACGACATTTCGGACCTTTGAACCCGTAATAAGACTAATTTCCAGAACAAGTGACTGTTCAGCCTAACAGGCTGAGCAGTTTTCTTCTTTTTGTTGTTCGCGTACAATTGGAGGTCTACAATGAATAAAATATTAAAAAATGGCCTGTTAGGAATATCTATACTACTGTTGTTTTTCCTGGCTTTCTCTCAGCCGTGTATTGCAGAAGAGAATGTTCCTCCAGCTCCCCCAATGCTCCCTATGACAGTAACAGGAGTTGCTCTCATTGACGGCACGCCTGCTCCCAACGGGACTGTTGTTGCAGCTTATCTTAATGAAAAGGAGTATCTTGCAAATACTTCCTTCGGAAATTACTCTCTTTTTATTCCTGGTACTGCTGAGGATGAAGGAAAACTGGTTACTTTTAAGGTGGACGGAAAGGATGCTGCAAGCAGTGTTTCCTGGAAAGACGGAGGTATAGTTACCCTCGAGCTGCCTGATGGTAAGGTAGTTTATACCGAAATTGATGACAGTAATTCCGACAGTAATTCCGACAGTAATTCCGACAGTAATTCCGACAGTAATTCCAACAGTAATTCCAACAGTAATTCCAACAGTAATTCCAACAGTAATTCCAACAGTAATTCAAATTTAAAAACAGGTTCAGAACCTTTGACAGATAATAAAGAACAGGGAGTTTCAGCAGAGGGTTCCAAAGTCGATGTCATTAAAAGTTCAGTCCCTAAGCCGGACATGAAGGCTTTGGAAAATACAATCGAAAATTCCAAAGATAAAGTGGCAGCAGAATCTTCCGAAGCTTCCCCTGAACCAAAAAGTGCTCCAGGTTTCCCTATTGCTTATGCGGTTGCAGGCATACTTCTGCTCGCTTTCGGATCCGATTTCGGGAGGGGATCTCGAAGGAATCCCTGAAGGACTTTTTCAAAAAAAGTCTGCATAATTAATGGTAAAATTTCAAGGTGACACGATGACCATCAAGGACAAATATTTAAGAATTTTATCATGCCTGGTTATTCTGCTACTGGGCTTATCCCTTGTTCCGTCTGCATCTGCCAGCAGTCCTCCTTCTATCCCCAACGTGTTTGAAGGAAACCTTAAAGGAGATGCTGCAAATGCGGGTCTTGGACTTACAATATCTGCATATATAGATTCAGAGCTTGTTGGCTCGAACACTCTTAAAGAGACTGGAAAGTATAAAGTGGCAGTCTCGGGTACTGAGAAATATAATGGAAAAGCGATAACCTTCAAGCTGGGAGGCGTCGCATCCGAACCTATTTCCGTGACCTATAAGCAAGGAGCTTTGCCAGCGAAACTTGACCTGACTTTCTACGGAGATTTTGTACCCCCAACTATAGAAACTTTATCTGCATCCCCCATATTCATCCTGAATGACGGGAAAGATTTCTCGACTGTCACGGCAAAGGTTGTAGATCCAAAATCCTCTAAAATTCCATCAGTGACCATCGACCTTACCCCCCTGGGACAGGGAGTGGTTTCATTGAATTCAGAGGGTGGAAATCTTTATACCTGCAACGTAAACAGTAATGTATCAGGTGAGTTTAAATTAGCTTTTACAGCTGCGTATCCCTCCGGAAGCAGTGCTAAAGAGAAAGTTTCTATCACCGTACTGAAAGAAAGTGAACTCGCAGCCAGGTTCGGAGGCGCTGACGGGATCTTCTCTCCTGAGGAAATTAAGACTCTTGTAAATGATAACAATGTATCCAGCGAGATCAAATATGCAGTTCTGCGTGCATACTTTGCTGATGGGTGGGATCGGATATGAAACGGCCTGAGTTTAAATTTATCATTGTGCTGTTCCTGGCCCTGACTTTATGTGCTGCTCCAGCTTCTGCTGGCAGTGCAGAAAGGACTTTCCCTGCTTCGGTTAGTCCCAATCAGGAGTTCCAGGTAACAGTCAACGTAGCCAATTACGGTGCAGCCGGGCAGGTTCTTGAAAAGCTTCCTGCTGGTTTCACATTTGTTAGCTCGACGCTTCCTGAAAGAGCTGTAACTGTAAATGACAGCAAAGTTTCCTTCCTGCTGATGAATGAAAAAACCTTCATTTACACCCTGAAAGCTCCGGCGTCAACCGGTACATACAAAATTGCAGGTCTTTTAAGAGATATCAACAAAACTGAGTTTCCTGTTCTTCCTGTCGACTGTCCCATCACTGTAAGTCAATCTTCCGGTGGTAGCTCAGGTGGCAGCTCAGGTGGCAGCTCAGGTGGCAGCTCAGGCGGACACTCAGGTGGTTCAAGCGGATCAGGCGGCGGAGCAGGCGGTTCTCCCGAGCCCCAGAGCAATGTCGAGACCAAAGAACTATCCCAGAAGTCTATCACCGCTGGAACACACGTAAAGTTCGAGTTTCCACAGGGTGCAACCTGCATAAGGTATGTAGAGTTTGATGCCAAAAAGACGCTAGGAAAGATCACTACTGTTGTTGAAATGCTGAAAGGTCAGTCCAAGCTGGTTTCGAGCCTGCCTGCAGGCACGGTTTATAAAAGCGTGAACATCTGGGTAGGTTCCGGAGGAATTGCAAATTCTGACAACATCGAAAACGCGGTCGTAGGCTTCAGAGTCGAAAAGACATGGCTCGAAAAATGCGGAGCTAATGCAACGTCTCTAGCTCTCTGGAACTATGATAAAGCCTGGAGCAAGCTTGAAACTCAAAAAGTTGGTGAAGATAGCACCTATGTTTTCTTCGACGCTAAAACTCCAGTTTTCGGTCCCTTCGCAATTGTCGTACCTGATGAGAACATAGAAGTGAAACCTTCTGATTCGGCGGCCTCTACTCCTAAAAACAATTCGAAATCTAACCCGGCATCTGATGCAGAGAAGCCTTCTGGCTGGAGCTCTATACCAGGTTTTGAGTCTGCAATAGCTATCGGAGTCCTTGGAGCTGTGTATCAGGTCCTGAGAAGGAAGTAAGAATAATTATTGAATCTCGAAATAAATTTAAATTTAAGGCAGCCCTCAAAGCTGCTGATTTTTCTTTTTTAATCCTGTTCTCCAGCAGTCTTCTGTTTTCTCATATGCAAATCTTTGAAAAATATATCGATTATTTCTCGTAAACTTTACATTTTTAATGTAATTATTTACGCGCAAACTTCAGACTATATAAATAAAGAAATGACTGAAGAATATAGAAAATTCAAAATAGGCTATATACTGCCCCAGAAATCCCAAATTAGTTTCTCGAGCAAGTTGACCCCTGAGATCTTTTCGGGGCATGTGTTTTATATTAGCAAGCCAGTATAAACTGGCATCCTTTATGCTCTGGAAATCATGTGTTAAATCTATCTTCCAAATTGATCTTTTTACTTTATCATTGAATTTATTGAGTGATGGATTTTGAGCGAGCTTGAAAAACTGATAAATCTTGCAAAAAATGCAGCCGAGAAAATCCGGAAATACAGATTTGTACGTATAGTCTCACATAATGATGCAGACGGGCTAACTTCAGCCGGGATAATGGCCCAGGCCCTGTTGAGGGCAGGCATCCGTTTCCAGCTTTCGATAGCTGGAAGGCTGGACGAAACTGTGATTGAAGAGGTGAACAGGAGCATTTCCCAGGGAGAACTTGTTATTTTCTGCGATATGGGTAGCGGGCAGCCTGAACTCATAGGTAAAGTGGCAGCTGACGTTGTAGTGCTTGACCACCATAAACCAGTAGGGCAATCTCCAGCAAAAGCAGTTGTAAACGCCCATCTGGTGGGAATCGACGGGGCTACTGACATTTCGGCTTCCGGCACCTGCTACCTGGTAGCCAGAGAACTGGCAGCAGAGAATGTTGACCTTGCAGGACTGGCTATTGCAGGCGCAGTCGGAGACAGGCAGCTTTTTCGCACGGCTAATGCCTTCATTCTGGAAGAGGCCTTAAAAACAGGGGTCGTATCTGTCCGGAAGGGACTGAAAGTAGGAGACGGAGACCTTGCAGACGTACTTACATACAGTACCGAACCTTTTCTGGACATAACCGGTTATCCTGAAAAAGTTAAAGAATTTCTGAACCATCTCGAGCTTTCAGGAAATATTGAGAACCTTTCTGAAGAGGAAGCCTCCAGGCTTGTCAATGCTGTCGCCCTGAAACTTGTCAGGCAGGCAAGCCCTGAAGCTATTGAAGCTGTTATAGGAGAAGTTTTACTCCTGAACCGAGAGCTCGTGAAAAATGTTTATGATTTTATCTCTATTCTTAACGCATGTGGTAAGCATAAAGTCTATGGGCTGGCTCTGTCTCTCTGCCTAAAAAGCCAGGGAGTTGCCGATGAAGCCCTCTCTCTTACAAAAGAACATGATAAAAAACTTGCCCTGGATATCCGGGAAAATGTAGAAAAAATTCGAAAAGGGGAGAGCATCTGGTACATCACCACTATTGAAGCCCTTTCTACCGGAAGTCTTGCAAGCACTGTTGTCCGTTACCTTCATCCCGAACTCCCCTTCATCTGCATAAACGAATCCGAAGGTATCCTGAAAATCTCTGCAAGAGGGACCCGCGAACTTGTTTCCCAGGGTCTGGACCTCGCCTTTGCCCTGAGGGAAGCGGCAGGCGCAGTCGGTGGAGGCGGAGGCGGGCACAGTGTAGCTTCCGGAGCTGCAATTCCCATTGGGAGTGCAGAAGAATTTCTGAGCATTGCAGACCGAATCATAGGGGATCAGCTCCGAAAGGCACGTAAAGGAAATCAAAATAAAAATAAAAATAAAAAATGAAAATACAGTAAAATGCAACGGAAATAAGAAAGTAAAACGAATAAAGATAACGAAAAGCTGGCAAAAAATCTGAGGGGTGCTTATGAAGATTACAGGTACAATTGAATTTCCGGGTTCCGAATCAAGAAAGTCTGCTGCCAGAATCCTGCAAGCTCTTTCTCCGGATAATCTTAGAAGCATGGAAAGCGAGATCAGTGGTGAGAGAGTTGCTGTTTTGTTTCACTCTGAGAAAATAGGCTCCCTTCTCGCAACTGTTGATGACTTTCTCATGAATGTTAAAATTGGGGAAGGAATCGAACAGGCTCTGGAAAAAAAGAGCTAAGGAATGATTCAAATATAATGTCAAGGATTTTTGTCACCATAAATTATTATTTGGGGAAATGAAACTATAGAGCAATTACCGAACTGAAAATTTGAAGTTATATGTTTATCATTCCTAAACTCTGGGAAAGCTGAATTTGTTTTCCTGCTTTTCCCTTTTTTTCCTTTTTCCTTTTTCCCTTTCCTTCTTTCTCCCTTTTCAGCCAACTGAGCCTTCCCGCCAGAGCGATATAAGCTCTTTGAGCCTCTCGTCCGTGAGTTCTGCTTCTGTTTCAGGGATTTGCAGTCCACTGCGATAGATATGGATAGCCTCCTGCAGTTCCTCAGTGCTTATGTTTTCCCCTTCCTGAGAAGCCAAATTTTTCCAGGGGTTCCAGGCGCGAACTGTCCAGTTCCAGCTATGAATAACCTTTTCGTCTCCGGCTCTGGCAAGTGCGGTGACGTTATAAAAACCTGGGGAACGTATATTGTCCGAATATAAACTATTCTTAATGCGAGATTCGGAGCTCCTTTTTTCTCCATTAAGGTACCAGCTTACATCGCAGGCGTAGTTTGTGCTGAGATTAAACTCCTGGTTCTCTCCTTCATAAGTTGTAATATCTTTTCTTGGGTTGACTGAATTAATCGAAAGAGAAGCTACTGTAATGTAATTACGTTTTGTCTCGGAGTCAAGCTCTTTACTGTTGCTGATACTCAGTGAGACAGTATAATTGCCGTAAGAGCCATAAGTATAGGTTGGGTTTCGGGCTGTCGAGTCTGTTTTTCCATCTCCGTTCATGTCCCATTCCCATGAAAAGGCATTTTTGGAAAGGTCTGTGAACTGAACCGTGAGGGGATACATCCCACCTGTAATATCTGAGGAGAAATCAGCTTCAGGAAGTTCATCAGTAGTTGTAAAAGCTTTTATGCAGAGATTTGCTTCCGAGTTGCTGGATATGTCTTCCCACTTGACCCCGTTAGGGCTCACGTAACTTTCTCCGGGATTGGCCCGTGCGTTGCTGCTGTAACGGACTACAGGCTGTTCGACTGCAAGAGGGCCTGGAGCAGAAGGGTTACTGAATTTTATGACTACTGAAAATTTCTCTCCTGCACTGATGGGCACTGCCGAACTCAACACGTGCGTATGATATCCGGGAAAAGGATATCCGCCGTTTTCCTGTGCAATAAATACCTTTTCCGAATTAACAGGGCCGGAAACAGGGTTTTTGTAGATGTATATCTCGTAAGCCGTACCACGATCTGTAGTATAAAATCCTATGGCCCTGAGGATTTCATTCCTTTCCGCGGTAAAGACATTGCCACCCCAGGCAATCGAACTGCTTGGATATTCTTTTGATACTATCCACCCGAGAGGGTCATACTGGTAAACATGATCATAATTATTCTGCCCCTCAGCTGTGAATACGGCATTTTCGTCGTATCCGAGTTTAAGGTCATAATAGGAAATATAAAAGTAGCCGTCTTCACCCCAGTTTTCACCCCAACTGTTCTTCACTATAAAAGCTCCGTCTCCTGGCGGAACCTGCGCAAACAAACTCCTGTCATAAGAATCATTCCAGCCCACAATGGTTGCAGCATGATTGACAGTCAGGCTCCTGGTGTATTGATAGGCGTGATTTTTTTCCTGATAATAATCCTGATTCCAGTACAGTGTTGAGTACACAGCCCCATATTCCATAATTGCCCTTTTGAGAATCTCATTGTCCAGAGGCCCTGTCCTTCCAGGCAAGAAAAGTATCTCCTGTATATGCTTCTGTACGGGAAGCCCTGTGGGCGAATACGCAGACAACTCATTATAAGGATCTTCAAATTCGTTTACAGGCCCGCTCCAGCGGGAAAGGTATGCTGCTGATATGAATGCGTTCCCGCCGTCATCCGAAGTTAGATCGAAACCTTCTGGATAGCTCTTTGAGACAAGATTTTTCATGTTGTTTTCGGAAAAGTCATAGCTTTTTCCTTCAGCTCCCAGAATATAAGATTCAAGAGACGCCATACTTGAAAAAGCCCAGCAGCTTCCGTCTTTTCCCTGGTTCTTTGCATCTGTCACTTTTCCTTCGTTGCGCAGATCATAAACAGCCGGAAGTTCTGAGCCTGAAGCTCTCAACAAAAGCCTTTCTTCAGGCTTTGCAAGTCCTGACATGTTCACAGGCGAAGGCTTATATCCTGTGCCTGAAACGTGTCCGTAACTATTCCCCAAAGAAACAAGTTCAATCGGGCTAGGCTGCCATAATTCCAAAAAGTTGGGGTTCATTGGTGCCGTTTCAATCAATGATTCAGCAGAAAATGTATCGTTCTGCGGCAGTTCATAGTTTTCTATATTTCCGGCCGCAAAACCCGGGCTGCCCGGTAAACAAGAAATCAAGACAATAAATACAAGCAGAGAGGATTTGATTTTCTTAAGCTGAGAGGATTTTATTCTTTTCAAGGTTTTTGGCCTCCGTTGGATTGGCTCCTGGTTAGCCTGTAGAATGTTTCTCAGAGCTGGCTGGGAAGTAAATCTTTAGCATTATTTTTTAAATTGTTTGTAGGAATATTATGAAATTAATGTATAAGTCTCTTTGCAACTTATTATAATTTTTTATTATTGAAACTAAATTAATTATCTAGCTAGGGCCCTTAAGCAAAGCTAAATTCAATTGCAGAAGCGCGAAAAACTATACTGCATCTCAAAGGAAAACAAAATAAATGAATAAAGAAATATAAACTTTAAATAGTATTCAAGTCTCCAGTTCCATTTATCTCAGTTTAATAACAATTGTCTAATTTTAATATAGTTCCGAATACTCGGTTTAATGGCAATTATTTAATTTTAATATTGTATCGGATACGGCCGCCTTTTCCGGAATCTTACTTGCTGCGCAGAGTTTACTCCTTTTTTCGGTTTTACTTCTTCCGGTTTTATTTCTTTCAGTTTCACTCTTCAATTCTTCAGGCTGATGCCTACAACAGAAAGAAATAATACTTTTGCCTTTCAATATCTTATAGGGCACATTTAATGGGGGTGAAAGCCTGCTTTCAGAAGTACTCGCAGACCTTGAAAATACCAGAGCTGAAGACCTTGATAAAGAAATCCTTAGAGCTGCTATGATTGCAGAACTGGATGCTGTCAATATTTATGAGCAGATGGCAAACCTGACGAAAAACGAGAAGATTCGTAAAATCCTGCTTGACATTGCCAGGGAAGAAAAAATCCATGTGGCCATGTTTGAGACCGTACTTCTTCAAACGGACCGTGAGTTTCTAAAAATCTACGCAGACTATGCGCTGGCTAGAAGGTAAAGAGTTGATAAAGAGTAGAAGATAAGAGTAATATCTAAAATTCCCTGGCACTTATTCATAAATAAAATATCAGTTGTAAGAGCAACTTTCAGGATTACCATTAGAACTGCAAATCAGAACTACCGGGCAGGGGAGTATTTGGATATTTCTAGTTTATGATGAAGACATACGATTTTTGTTCTATTCTTTTCTCCATTTTTGTATCTGACCTTTCTCCTTTTGTTTTGATTCTTTCTGAAGCTTTTAATATGTTTTTTCCAGTTTTTTATCTTCATTTTCGCCAAATTGTTTTTACCATCTCATTTTTCCTGCCATCTAAGTCTTTATACTCGTCGAAACCATATTTCTATTGATCTTCCATGCTTGAAGAATATAAGATTAAGAGACATTTTATGAAGACTCCTGAGCCGCAAGCCAGTGATTTTAAAAAAAGTTCCGACAAACCTATTTTTGTGGTTCAGCGTCATGACGCACGGAACCTCCATTATGATTTCCGCCTGGAGATGGATGGTGTCCTTAAAAGTTGGGCTGTGCCGAAGCAGCCGTCGAAAGAGGCAGGCACCAAAAGGCTTGCTATCCAGACCGAAGACCATCCTCTGGCGTATGCTGATTTTGAGGGGGAAATTCCGGTCGGAGAGTACGGAGCCGGCAAAGTTGAGATCTGGGATAGGGGAACTTTTCAGCTTCTGAAACGTGAGGATAAAGAGATTGTTGTGACACTTGAAGGAGAAGAATTGAAAGGAGATTACGTTTTGATAAGGACAAAGTATGGAAAAGGAGAAAAAGGATGGCTCTTCTTTAAAAGGGCCGATTGAAAGGCTATTTTCATGAATGTTCAAACAGTGCAGTCAACAGTGCAGGCGTTTTTCAAATGGCTGGGTTTCAGGCTCAGACCCTGAGCTTTTTAAACTATTATGAGAATAAGCATATGGGGATAATTACGGAAGAAAGGGTAAATATCAATGTTTTTGAAACTACCGGAGCCAACTGTTGTGTTGCCGCCTGTGACGGGCAGAAGATATACGACAGAATTGTAGCCGCTTTCTGTGAAAATAAGAAGGTGGAACTTTCTTTCGCAGGGACGAGTGATCTGACTCCTGCCTTTTTGAATTCGGCAGTGGGACAGCTTTACGGAAGTTTTCATGCAGAATCAATTGAGAGTAACCTCTCATTTACCAATATTTTAGAGGAAGATGAGATTATCCTAAAAAGAGTTATCGAGAGGGCGAAAACTTATTTCGAGCATGCATACTCCTGCAGGAAAATGCTCAGGGATACGCTGGGAGGCGAGGATGCCTGAAAGAATACACCGTGCAACTGTTTATCCGGTAAGACGCCGCCCAAGACTTCGCGCCGGAAGAGCCAGGCCTGAAAAAATTGTCCCCATCAAAGTACATTCCATAGAAAGCTACGATTTTCCCGAAGGTAAGAGCTACTTCTTTGATACCAATATCTGGCTATATATTTACGGTCCTATAGGCTGGCCTGACGAGAGGTCGGATGTTTATTCCAGAGCCTTAAAAGAGATCAGGAATTCAGAAGGTACAATCTACATCAATTGCATGATCATTTCAGAATTCATCAATGCCTTTTCGAGAATAGAGTTTAAGCAGCAGTCCGATTTTACGAGGTACAAAGAATTTCGAAACTCTCTGAGCTACCGGGCCATTGCCCAGGAAATCGCCTACAACATAAGGAAAATTCTCAAAAGCACCCTGACCTGTGACCCTGAATTACAGGTCATAGACCTTCCCGGAGTAATGGACATCTTTGAGCAGGGGAAATACGATTTTAACGACCTTCTCTTTGCACAAATCTGCAGCGCAAAAGGCCTGGTCTTCGTAACCCATGACAAGGATTTCAGCGAACTTGGAGTCGAAATCCTGACTGCAAATGAGAGGCTGTTAGGTAAGGGAAAAGTGTGAAGAACCAATGGAAAAGGCTGGAGATTTTAGTTCCCTTACTTTAAGGTTTCTGCCTCAGAGTAAATTTGAGTGTTTCTTTCAACACAAATGGAGTTTCGGCGACAAATATAATTATCCAGGTTCCAATTTACTTCTATGTCCAGACAGGCAATAGATTCTGCTGCTCGAATCCTGGGGGCTGTGCCTTCCCTCATCGAGAAAGGAGATTATACGCAGGCATTTGAAAAGGCCGAAAAGGCCCAGAAGCTTGCGGAAAAGGCAAAAGTGCCGAACCTTATCGGCTGGGCGTTGATGGCAAAGGGTGAAGCTCTGGGTGCTGCCTGCAGGCTGGAGGAAGCCCTGGAGACTTATCAAAGAGCCCTGGGTTTTTCGTCAGATCTTTTTTTCGAAGATACAGTAGATATTCGTCATCAAGAGCTTCTGTATAATACTATTGGCAAGATTGGAAAAATACTTGAGGAAATTGGCAGCATTACAACAGCAGAGCAGGTATGCAAAAAGGCAGAAAAATATTTTGAGAAGGCTCTTATAGAATATGAAAGGCTGCTTGCAAATAATCCTGACAATTCTGAGCATCTATTCAATTACGTGAAGACAATGGTAAATGTCTGGGCCTGTTATGTGGTAGCAGAAGAT
The DNA here is from genome assembly GCF_031461075.1 of Methanosarcina baikalica. Taxonomy (NCBI): domain Archaea; kingdom Methanobacteriati; phylum Methanobacteriota; class Methanomicrobia; order Methanosarcinales; family Methanosarcinaceae; genus Methanosarcina; species Methanosarcina baikalica. Next base: position 23,784 of record NZ_JAVKPK010000027.1, read on the forward strand.
CTTGAAAAACAAATCCATCTTGTACCGGGTATCGTGCAGACTTACGGAAAAATCATTGAGTCCGACCCAGAAGACCCTGAAAATTTTATCCTATTTGACAATATTGTAAAAAAATTTGGAGAAGCCTGCCTGGAAGACGGCCGATTTGAAGAGGCAAAACAAGTTTACGAGCAGGTGCACGCCGTTTATAAAAATATCCACGAAAAGAATCCGGAAAACATGCTTGCGCTAAATTTCCTGCTTTTCTCCTACGACTACTTTGGAAAACTTTACGCAGAAATGGAGGAAATGGATAAAGTTGAAGGCTACTACTCTCAGGCACTTGAACTCGCTGAAGAGCAACTCCTGAAAAATCCGGAAGATATTTCCATTATCATGAACCGGGGAAAAATCTACCAGGATCTGGGGACTCTCTTTTCCGAAGTCGGAAAGCTCGAAAAAGCAAAGCTCTACTATGAAAAAGCGCTGGTCAATTTAGAGGGACTAATTGAAAAAAGTTTTGAAGATCCGGACTACAGATACCACCTTGCCAGAGCATTTAATGGGCTTGCTGGAGCCTTTAGGGACATTTCCAGCGTGGAAGAAGCAAAGGAGTGCTACCTGCATGAAATCGAAATCTATGAATCTCTGATCGGAGCTGAAGTTGATGAGATCGATAACAAGCTGAGCATCGCCGAGACATTTAACCAGATCGCAAATCTCTATTCGGAAGTCCCGGATGCAGAAAGTTCAAAAGAGTACTATGAAAAGGAAATAGAGATCTACGAAAGGCTTTTTTTCGAATTCCCTGAAGAAACCGATTATGAACTCTATATTGCAGAGGCTCTCAATCAACTCGGAGACCTTTACTTTGAAAAGGAAGAAATAACTGCACGGCAGTACTACGAAAAAGCTCTTGCGATTGCTGAAAAGACAGGAGAACAGGCTCCAAAAGAATCTCTTTCCCGATCGGATCTTATCCAGACTCTGAAAAACCTTGCAGACCTGAATAAAATTCATAAGCATTATGAAGCCGCAATTCCTTTTCAGCAGCGTGTACTCAAACTCCAGCTTGATATTCTTGATAAATTTCCGGGGAACTGGATGCATATGCGTGACGTCGGAAACGCTTTCAGCGAGCTGGGGCTTCTTTTCGAAAAGGTTGGAGATCTAAAACAGGCAGATATGTTTCATTCAAAAGCCGTAGAGACTTTTTCAGAAGGTATTTTTGGTGGAGAAGACGCCGCTACAGGAATACGCCTCGCTACTGAAATCCAGTTGCGTGGGTATGCCTATCTGAGTTCAAAAAGATATATAAGTGCGAAACCGTACCTGGAACTTGCCCGTAAATACTACGAAAGTATCTCTGAACAGGAACCAAATAATTTCCGTGCTCTTGATGGCCTTTTTTCTGTCCTGTATGAGACCGGCCTCCTTCATTACGGCATGGAAAACTTCGAAGAAGCAATTGAAAACTACGAAAACGCATTTTTGGTCCTGGACAGATTGATTGAGGTTTCTCCGGAAAAATCCGAACAACAGACGAAGACTCAGAAACTGTATGTCGGGCTGGGGATGTCGTACTCTGCCCTTAATAAGTACGAAAAATCGAAAGAGGTTTTTGAAAAAGCCCTTGCTATGAATGCACAGCTCCTTGAAAAAGAACCCAAAAATATTTATTATCTTGAGGACAGGGCCTTAACTTTAGAAGAATATGCAAACCTGCTTCTCAAAACAGGCATGGATGCCGAAGCTGAAGTATATAAAGCAGAGTCTGCAGAAATATACCAGAATATTGAAGCTAAAGAGCCAAAGAGCCAAAGATCATGAAGCTTCGGAGGAACATAGTTGGTTTTTAAGGAAAATGAAATCCAGGATGTATTTTCTAACATCCTTAGTTTTTGTTTAAAAATCTTCTGCAGTTTTCCTGTTGAGAATCAATTTATATGGAAGTAGCTATCCTGGTTTGCGTTTTCCTATTCAATTTCAAGGTAGAGTTCAATTGCTTCCTTTATTCTCCTGTTTAACTCATCAAGCGTTGAGACGTATATATTAATATCAAAATTACCAATTAATATCTATGCGGTTTACAATTAAACTCGAAGAGTCAGAGGAAGGAGGATACACTGCCCAGTGCCTTGAAATTCCTGCCGCTATCAGTGAAGGGGATACTAAGGAAGGAGCACTTGAAAACATCAAGGAAGCTATCCAGCTTGTTCTGGAAGTAACCAGAGAACAGGCTCAGGTGCTGGGGGAGATTGCCACAGTGGAGGTTTCGGTTGGCTAAATTGCCTTCAGTTTCCGGAAAAAAGCTCATAAGAGCCCTCGAAAAACTGGGTTTTGTTGTTGTCAGGCAGAAGGGCAGCCATGTACTTTTGCAAAGAGAATCAAACCTGCTAACTGTTCCTCTCCATGATCCTGTTAAAAAATCCACTTTAAATGCAATTCTGAAGCAGGCTGATGTTTCACTCGAATAACTTCTGGAACACCTTTGAATCTCAAGTAGTTTTAAAATTTTTTAGGCAAACACAGGTTTGAATTCTGCTTTTTGTTCCGAAAATCTTCTTGAAATCTCCTGAACCTTAATGTACAGAATAAATATATCTCTCAAGCTATGTGCACTTCTTTTTCAATTCCCGGCAGGTTTCAGTTTCCTGTGAAAATATCTCCTGGCGAAAAGATCAATCCGGATCAGAAGTTTCAGTCCGGCATCCGCAAGAGAAATCTTTTATAACACTGCGGAAATATCTTAATCATTACAGAGGCCTTCTCTACTATCCAATGCCATAAAGAAAAATATGGATATAAATGTATGATCTGTGGGTATCTTTTAACATATCATCCTTCATCATCGAGTGGAGAGCCCTTTCCGAAACAACACCAACTGGGACTCCAAACAAATCTTCACGATAATATTCAAGCCCCAAAAGGTCAAAAAGATATGCTCCTTCCCCAACTTCGCCAGAACTTAATATCACTTCCCTCTTTTTCTTCCCCGCGTGCATATAAATCAAAAACCCCGATGACTTCTGCTTTAAATTCCCTTCTTATTTCTTCCTTTCTTTCCAGGATAAGAAGCCGGATCTGATTTACATTAATGTGGTTCCTTTGTATTCCATAGCATCTGACTCCTCTATTTTAGCCACTTACTTTTGCGTTCACGCGTATATTGGAGTTCTCTTCCAGTGTATAAAGTACCGAATGATAAGTAAGAGTTAACTGCTTTTGTAGATGCTAAATATTTAAATAGCTGGTCAGTTTTTTATGTAGATAACACAAGTATAAGTGGCTTACAGGCATCTATATCTTATTCTGTATTTGAATTGTAGGCGTGTGCTATCAAACTATAATTCTAATGCCAGAACTACGGATATCTCCCATCGGAGTTGCAGATACTTAGTTATGGATATTCGCTGTAGAATAGGCATTTATATCAGAAATAGAATGTTTAGATTCTGTTTACAATCCTTATCTTGATTCACACTTACACTATTCAATATAATTACAAGAGGCTTAAACTTTGGAATTACAGTTCAATCTCAAAGCTTATTTTAAAACAAGTGCAGACCCCACTCCTGCAAGAGAAGCTGTAGCTGCTCTTTTTGAAGAGGCAAACAATACCCTTCTCACAAAAGGGGCGCCTGAAGGACAGGGAGCAAAAATTACGGAATGGAAACTCGGGGAGGACAGGATCGAGCTTACGCTTGAGTCAGGTCGGTACGTCAGGGCGCATGATGCGATCCTTCGGCTGAAGAAGGTGCTTGCCGAGGCTCTTGGGAAGAAATATAAAATAGGGATTCGCGGAGTCGAGGTTGAGTCCTTCACCATAAAGCTGCCTGCTGAACACGAATTAAAGGCGCTCAAGGTTCCCTACATCAAGAGCATGGAAAATGTAGACGGCGGAATAATACTTGAGCTTGAGGTAGGAGAAGCTGAGATGAAAAATCGGGTGCCGGACAGGATTCTCACGCTCCTTGAAGAGAAAATCGAGGCTACCAAGTACGGAGCAAAGGCCGAGCACTGGAATCTGCTCTGGCAGAGAGAGCCAATGGAACATCTCTTCAAGGAAGACCCTACCCAGGCTATGATGAAAGAAGGCTGGCTCAAGCGAGGGGCAAGCCGTGGGCAGTGGATCCATGGGCCTCAGTCGACAAGACTTTTCCGGGCTTTCGAAAAGATCGTCTTTGACGAACTTCTGGAACCCCTCGAATACAGGGAAATGATTTTTCCGAAACTGGTCACCTGGGAAGTCTGGATGAAGTCCGGACATGCCAAAGGCGTATACCCTGAGATCTATTATGTATGTCCTCCGAAGACAAGGGACCCCGAATACTGGGAAGAGGTTGCCGATTATTACAAGGTTACCCATGAAGTGCCCACAAAGCTGATCAAGGAAAAGATAGGAGAGCCAATCGGAGGTATGGCCTACGCTCAGTGTCCTCCTTTCTGGATGTATGTGACAGGCGAGACTCTTCCGAACGATGAGATTCCTATAAAAGTCTTTGACAGGTCCGGAACCTCACACAGGTACGAGAGCGGCGGAATCCACGGGATCGAAAGGGTAGATGAGTTCCACAGGATAGAAATCGTCTGGATCGGGACAAAGGAAGAAGTAGTAAAGTGCGCAGATGAACTTCACGAGCGCTACATGCACATTTTCAACGATATCCTGGATATTGAGTGGAGGAAAGCAAGAGTTACCCCCTGGTTTATGGCACAGGAAGGGCTGCTCGGCCTTGCTGAAGGAAACACTGTCGGGACAACTGACTACGAGGCCTGTCTGCCTTACCGTGGGCCGGATGGCGAATGGCTTGAATTCCAGAACGTGAGCATCAATGGTGACAAGTACCCCAAAGGCTTCAATGTGAAGCTTCAGTCTGGAGAAGAACTCTGGTCAGGCTGCTCTGGAGTCGGGCTTGAGAGGTGGGCTGCAGTCTTCCTTGCGCAGAAAGGGCTTGACCCTGAGAACTGGCCCGAAGAGTTCAGGAAAAGGGTAGGCGAGCTGCCAAAAGGCATCCGCTTCCTTTAAACTTTTTTGTTTTTCCTTTAGCAAAAAACCGAATCATATAACTGAATCATATATTACTGAATTCACCGTGTCGGTCAAACATCCTGAGAACCGGGCGGAAAGCGCTTCTGACCGATTTGTTTATATACGGAAATGATATGTATAGTGAGCCATTAACTAGTTAGAATCCACTAATTTCTGAGGACCTTTCTGGCAATTTTCCGGATCATACTTTTGATTATCAGGAGCCTGTAGCTGCCGGTAGATAGGGGACGGATCTGGGTTCGGAAACGCTAAGAAGCTCGGAAATTTCATCTCGAAACGGACATAAGGTGCTGAAAGCGCAAACTGCGCCGGGCAGCGTAAAGTCTGTGCAAAAGCGCTGAAAATCATTCACGCTCATCGATTAAGGAGAAAGCTCACCCGAGCATCCGGAAGAAGAACCTAGAGGCTTGAGGCCGAAGGACCAATCAGTTGCATACAAAAATTATACAAAAATGAACATTACTTTGGAGGAATTACTTGGCAAGAAAGAAAGTACAGAGAAAGCTTGACGGATGGAAATCCAAGGAATGGTATAATATTGAAGCTCCTGTCTATTTAAACAGGATTATTGTCGGTAATACTATGGCAGGAGACCCTTCCTTGCTCGTAGGGCGCAATGTTGAAACCACTGTTGGAGAACTTACCAACGACATGACCAAAAACAATACAAAGGTCATCCTCAGGATCAACAACGTCGTCGGAGATATAGCAACTACTGACCTCATGGGCCACGAACTTACAACCGACTATATTCGCTCAATCGTAAAGAGGCAAACATCGAGGATTGACGCCAATGTCGAGGTTAAAACCAGAGATGGCTATATCATTCGTGTAAAGCCCACCTGCTTCACCATCAAAAGGGCACGCTCAAGCCAGATTAAAGCCATCAGGGAAATGATGGTTGAAATCGTCAAAAGGCGCGCAGCGGAATCCGATTTCGAGACCTTCATGCAGGAAGCAATCCTTGGCAGGCTCTCAGCAGCCATTTACAGGCAGGCCAAGTTCATTTACCCGCTCCGCAGAGTCGAAATCAGGAAAACCCAGATCGAATCCATGCCAGCAGCTGCACCCGCACCTGCCGCAGCATAACTTTTTTTAGCTCGGAAGCAGAGGAAAATCCGAAAGGATTTTCTTATCTCTTTTAGCGTTTTCCAATTTCTTAGTATTTGATTATCTTTTTTTTTAAGTTTTTACTTATTCTTTTTCAGGTCTGCAGCCAGTACTTTTGAAGTTCTTCCTGTTACCGGGATTGCTGCTGAACTTGCTGCCGGGCTTAAAGAAGCCGTCTTCCTAATCCTGGCTTCATTTCCCGTGCCTGGTTTTTTCCAGTATTTTCTGCCTTCTTTGCAGCGTCGGTTTACACAGAAATCTTCTTCAGGGCTTTCGCCTTCTTCTTTTAGCCTGAACATCCTCCAGCCACAGCCCTCACAGGTTTTATCAAGCAGGGTCAGTTTTCCTGCTTTGGGGACCGAATGTGTGTACCCGCAGCGTTTTGTGCATCCCAGGAATCTGGTGTCTTTGAAAGTAATGAGAAACATGCTTCCGTCACATTCCGGGCAGGGCCCGACAGTTTCAGGCGGGTAGCATTCCTTTTCAAGGTCACATTTAAAGCAGGGCCCTATGCCTACAGCCCAGTTGTACTTATTTCCTACTTTCAGGACGGCTGCCCCTTCCTTCTTACATTCCTTGCTTCTGAGCACGGTCAGAGCTCCCGTTTTCGGCAGGGGATATGAGTTTCTACAGTCAGGATAGCCAGTGCAGCCCACAAAACGCCCAGAATCCGTCTGCACAATTCTTAACACATGCCCGCAAGCCTTACAGGTCTCTATGTAGTTTTTTTTGTCCTCAAGGGCAGCTTCGTCCTTGATCGTGCCTGCTATGCTTGAAGTCAGCTCCTTTTTATTCGCTTCAAGCTGGGAGTACATCTCCCTTAACAGAGCTATTCCCTCGTCAAGGGCGGCTTCAAACTCTTTTTTCCCATCCTCGACTTCCTGGATCAGGGTTTCAATCTTCGCCCTGATGTCCGGCCTGACGAGAATCGGAACAGTTAGGGAGAGCCCTTCCATAAGGGTAAAGCCTGTGTCAAGCATAGATACGGTTTTTCCCTTTGTCTCAAAATACCCTCGTTTCTTGTTTGTTTCGATATGAGAAGGAGCTGTTGCCTTTGTTCCGATCCCATTTTTGTCCATAAGGGTCAGAAGCTCGGCTTCTGTCAGCTTTTTTGGAGGGCTTGTTTTGGATTTCGTGTTGCTGAGCTTTTTTATGCCCACTTCTTCTCCTTCCTCAACAAACGGGAGAAGTTTATCCTTCTTGTTTTCGAAGGGGTAGGCTTCGAGCCAGCCTGAATCCTTCAGCACTGTCCCGGATGAATCAAAAGGATCTTCCTTCACAAGAAGATGAAGATGAGTTTTCTCAAAAATTGCTGCAGGCATGAGGTTTGCCAGGAAATGCCTTGCTATCAGGTCATAAACCTCGGGTGCCTGGGGGATGTTTATTGCAGAGCTTACCTCTCCTCTAGAAGCAGCCCTGATAGGGTGGATCGGAGGGTGATCGTGCCCGTCTTTATCTCCGTTTTTCGGGACAATAGGGGCTATAAGGATAGATTCGGCAAAAGGTTTGTATTCCTTCTGCCGTGCAAAATCCAAGACAAAGGATTTGAAATCGAAATCATCTGCGTACTTGTTTGTTTCTGTTCTGGGGTAGCTGGTAAATCCTGCAAGATAAAGCTGTTCTGCGACCTCAAGGGCAAGTTCGGGGCTGATTCCGAGGAACTTGGAGGCACGTTTTAGAAATTCGGTAGTATTGAGCGGGTTAGGAGGGCTTGTTTTTGTTTCTTTTACGGTCTTTTTTGCAACAAGCCCTTCTTTTGCCCCTTTCAGCTTCTTGAAAATCTCAGCGGCTTTTTCTTTGTCATGGATATTTCCTGCCCTGTGAGTGCCCTCGAATTCTCCGCCTTTTGCAGAGAAAATTGCAGTTATCTTCCAGAAGTCTTTTGCCTGAAAAGCCCTGATAACCTTTTCCCTTTCATACACAAATCCGCAGGTTGGTGTCTGGCAGGGGCCGATTGAAAGGATGTCCTTTGTCCTTGCCTTTTCCCTGACTGAAAGCGTGACAAAGCGGGTAAATGCAGCACCCATTTTCAGGTCGAGAATCTGCCTTGCTTCCGCAGCCATTGCCATGTTATAATCAGGGTCCATCAGGTTCTCAAAAGCTTTCTTCACCTCTTTTGGGGAGAGGGCAGAAAAACGTGCCCTTTCAAATGGCACATTTGTTACTTCCTCTGCAAGCGTCTTGGCTTCAAACCCTATATTTTCTCCTTCCCTGTCGTAGTCGCACGCAAGGATAATCTTATCCGCCCTTTTTGCGAGGTTTTTTACTGCAGCTGCGTAATCTGCTCTTGTCACGAACTTTTCCGGGTCTACTCCCAGGAGTACTCCAGGATTAACTTCACTCCATTTATTATACTGCTCCGGAAAATCGTAATTCATAATATGTCCGGATAGCCCCATTACCAGCCATTCTTCGCCCTTCCATTTAAATTCGTATGCAGGCAGCCCTTCTACTGCAATTTTCTCTACTTCCCCATCCCCCAGGATGCTGGCAATCTGGGCTGCTGCCTTGTTCTTTTCTGCAAATGCGACAACTGTCATATAAAATACCTTAATTTTGTTCTTGAAATGGTATTGCGATATAAAATAGTATAAATTACGAAATATGTAAGGAAATATCTCGGGAAATCAGAGTATATAGGGAAATCAGGAAAAAGTTCTCTGTCTTTTCCTTATTTTGCTTATTTATGCCGGTCTAATAATACAGGTTATCTGTAAAAACTCTTTACTTTATAAGCAATTTCCGCAATTTTCTCTCTACTTTTATGTACTACAATAATATGCTCACATTATTTATATATTTGTCTATTTATACTTTATTAAGTTACTCCCCATACGTGAAAAGATATATATCAGTTTACTGTCTGTTCTACTCTGCGAGAAGGAAATACCCGCTTTATCTTGATGCTCAATTACTCTGGCGGGCCAGTATAATATGTCGATTAATTACAGTTAATATTTATTGACGTGTTTTTATCAATATATCTTAATATCTCTTACTTTGTATGGTATTATAATTGCCTCATTCACCTCACAATATGGAGTAACAATGACACTGATGGAAGATGCAAAGAAGGGAATCGTCACCCCCTCAATAGAAGCCGTGGCAAAAGCTGAAGGAATAGATCCCGAGACTATCCGCTCCTGCGTGGCAAAAGGGCTGATAGCAATCCCCATAAATAACAGGCGGGAAACCCTTCCTGTCGGCATTGGCAAATATATGAGCACAAAGATCAATGCCAATGTAGGGACTTCGAGGGACTGCATCGATATTCATGCCGAAGTCGAAAAAGCAAAGACTGCAGAAGCCCTCGGCGCTAATGCGGTCATGGATCTTTCCACAGGCGGGGATCTGGACGAAATCCGCAGCCTTATCCTTAAATCTGTCCATATTCCCGTAGGCACGGTTCCGATCTACCAGGCTGCAGCTTCCAGAAAAGTTGTTGTAGAAATGACGTCGGACGATATGTTCAATGCTGTTCGGAAACATGCCGAACAGGGCGTGGATTTCGTAACCGTGCACGTCGGAGTTAACCTTAATTCCCTTGAACGTCTGCGCCAGAGTGACAGGATAATGAATGTTGTCAGCCGCGGAGGTTCTTTTACCCTTGCATGGATGCTGCATAACGAGGAAGACAATCCCTTCTATGCCGAATACGACTATCTTCTTGAAATCGCAAAAGAATATGATATGACCCTGAGCCTTGGAGACGGGATGCGCCCTGGATGCATTGCCGATGCTTCCGACCGCCCGAAATTCATGGAATTCATCACACTCGGAGAGCTCGTAAAGAGGGCAAGAGCTGTCAATGTCCAGACCTTTGTGGAAGGCCCCGGACATGTTCCCTTAAATGAGATCGAACTCAGCGTCAGGGGCATGAAAGAACTCTGCAATGATGCTCCTCTTTACCTTCTTGGCCCGCTAGTGACAGATATTGCTCCTGGTTTCGATCACATTACCGGCGCAATAGGGGGGGCAATTGCGGGGATGTATGGCACGGATTTTCTCTGCATGGTAACACCCTCTGAACATCTTGCCCTTCCAACCCTCGAAGATATAAAAGAAGGCTTGCTCGTAACAAAAGTTGCAGCCCATACCATAGACCTTATAAAGGAAGGCCCGAGAGAACGCGCCTGGGAAAGGGACATAGCTATGGCATATGCCCGCAGGGACCTTGATTGGGAAAAGCAGTTTGAGCTTGCAATCGACGGCAACCGGGCTCGCAAAATTCGGGATGCCCGAAAGACTGAAAGTGACGCCTGCTCGATGTGCGGTGATCTCTGCGCGATGAAAATCGTAAAGGAAGCCTTCGAGGAAAAGAAGAAGGAAGAGTAATTCTTTTCTCAATTTTTTTCTCAATTCTTTTTAACTCTTTTTTCAATCATTTTTTAACTTTTTTTCCCACTTTCCTCAGCTGCCCTTTCAATTTTCGCAATTTCTCATGCTATCGTTTTTTCAGAAAACCGGCTTGATTACTCAAACAAGACATCTGCAGAAGGTCGATTTTTTCACCCTCTTTTAGCTCTTTATCAATTCTTTCTTCTGCAGAACCTTAGTTTTTCAAATCTCTGAAGAAACGGTACCGTCAGCTCACGCCCATCCGACAGAAACTAAAAATCATGTGATAAATGGAAAACAGGCTCGGCGTTTTAGCGAACATACCTCGACCATGTGATGTGGGTGATATCTCAGCTTTGCTTTTCGAAGCCCGCTGATGCCGAGATCGCTTTCTCGATTGATGTATTCGACCTCGCTGACAAGAACTGCTGCAGTTTCTGCATTGATTGCCTTGTAGATTCCTTTATATTCAGGCAATCCTTTCTCAAAATGGATTAGCGCCGTATTAGCGTTGAGACGTTCAAAAAGAGAGATGGCGCCTACCTGTGAATTGACCCTTATCAAAAGGCCCTGCAGGGGTAGTTCGATGAAGTGCTCGATCGCGTAGAAGATTGCCTCTATTTCGTGTGAAAGTATGAAATCATCCTCGCACCTTTTGCTCTCACACCACTTTACCAGGAACTCCATTATTTCTTCCCGGTTACTGGGTGTTATCGTCTCGATCGTGTACAGGTAATTTTTCCGAAATTTGTTGATCTGGCTGCGAATCTTGAGATATTTCTTTCCTGGAAGCTCTGCAAGGTCGAGAGCTCGGTACACATACTCGAAACGGTTCAGTTCCGGAACCAGCATAAGGTCAGGATCGATCTCCTTTATCCGCTGCGCAGTACCAGGATCAATGAGTATAAGAGGCTTATTATCATCGCCCATATCCAGCGCCAGCCGTATGAGTGCACGCATGAGCACAGGATTGTAGGGGCCTATGGGCGGATGTAATCTGGTCACTCCTGCGGTGGTGCACGCAAGTATCAAGTTCCCGTTAACATACGCATACCGGTACTGCGTAAAATGGCTCCAGCAAACCATATTCGTGAAGGTGTTGTCGCTGTGGGTTTGCGGGTAGAGCGCGTAATGGCTCTCGAAAAAAGCCCGATCTGCAAGCGTGACCGGTTTGAAATCTTCCTGACAAAGCATTTTGAACAAGACTTTTTTGGCTTTTAATTATTTTTATTGATAAATACTGTGTACGGTCAGTTATTCTTACTCCCCAACTAATATGATTTTCACTAAATAATCATTTATCCATCAGGGTTTACATTAATGAGGTTTATTTCTATAAATTAGATTAAAGTACTATTTTTCTGTCGTGGGGGTGAGTTATTGAAAATCATAAGCATGAGAATCTCTTTTCATTTTCCGTAAATAAGGGGGGTATACTCGTTTTTTCAGTATTGATCAATAATTCATGAACAAGACCTATTTTTCAAGCTAGTGGTAAATTACGTAGCTTACGAATAGAATCATATAAATTCAATCTCATCAAAGAAATAAATTCAATCTCACCAAACCTGCTGAGATTATCTTAGTCTATTAATTTGATAAGGGAATTAAAATGACCGAAAATGAACATAAATTAGGTTTGAGTATCCGCACCGCAGAAAAAGAAGATGTTCCTTTGATTCTTGAATTCGTTAAAGGCATTGCTGAGTTCGAAAAGCTTTCTCATCTGGTCACAGCCACAGAAGAAACCCTGATGGAGTCCATGTTTGGGGAAAAGCCTTCTGCGGAAGTTTTCTTTGCGGAACTGGATGGGGTACCTGCAGGTTTTACGGTCTTTTTTCATAACTTCTCTACTTTCGGGGGGAAGAAGGGGCTCTACATTGAAGATATTTTCGTAAAACCCGGGTTTCGCGGAAAAGGAATAGGAAAAGCAATGTTTCTTCGCTGTGTGAAGCTTGCAAAAGAAAGGAACTGTGGAAGAATGGAATGGGCAGTTCTCGACTGGAACCCGGCAAGGAAATTCTACGAATACTTTGGGGCAGGCCTCGTAGAAGGATGGCACATCTATCGTATGAACGAGGACAGATTCGAAAGTTCTCTTAAAAAATAAAATCAAGGTAAATTTTATCCACAGGCCTAAAAGCAAAAGTTGATTCCGGATTTAAGCCTTCAGGTCGTATCTTCCTGCTGGATAAAAGAGTGATGTTCCAGGCGCTCAATCCTCTTTTCAATATTCTCCATTTGCTGAAGAAACTCTTCTGAGGCTTCTCCGCCCTGTTCAGCTCCAGATCCTTTCCCTCCGACTTTCTCGGCAAATTTCTGAGCAATCTGCATAAATTTATCCAGTTTCATGATCGGGAATGTCTCAAACCTGCACAGCCCTATGAAAGGAAGAACTGAAGCTGCATACGTTTTCTCGTCGGCAGTTTCATAAATCACAAACGTGCGGTAGCCCGTAAGGTCAGTCCACTCGTCGATCACTTTTATGCCTTTAGGGTATTCATAATTTGCATAGAAATTCGCGACTTTTAATGAGTCTTTCGGCTCCCAGGTTATTATATCCATCAGTAGCATGATTAAATGGCAAATGTTAGGCATTGTTGAGGCTAATATCTAAAACCCCTTACCCCGTTTTTACTGGTTAATATCTACTCGGATATATATTATTCTTATCGTTGATCTGACCCCTCCATCTTAGCAACGCTTTCCATTGGCAACCACTATGAAGGACAAAAAATTCCATTCATTATTTTCTGATCATCCTTTCTCGGTTTTCTAGACTTCTTTTTCTGCTTTGGTTGGTAGTAATGGTTCTATTTTTAGTGTTGATATTACGGTACATTCCTCTACGTCACAATTTTTTCCACTTCTCAAACTGTTATCGTTAGGATTCCTATATACTCCGACCAGAAACTATTATATATTTTAGTTATAGAATAATTAATCATCTAAGGGAAAAATAACACGGCGAAAAATATGGGTGAAGGTAAAATGAACTTGAGACTCCAGACTGGGAGCACCGGCAGAAAAAAGGATAGAACTGGCAGACCGTCAAGCCTTTCTTTTCAAAGATTTATTTCATGGAGTGGAGAAATTATATGACTGTTATAGATGAGCATATCGTTGATCAAAGTAAACATATTGTTGATGTCGCCTTGAAACTGCGAAATCTCGATCTTGAAATTGCTAAAAATCCAAACTGCTATGAGCTGAAGTCGAGACGATTTAAAGTATTGGAAGACCTTCACGACAAAACTCGCATAGAGATGGTGCAAGCTGCAGCCGAATTACGTAGAAGTAAAGACAGAGAGGGGAATCAATGTGCTGATTGTATGAGATGTGATTTATATAAGGAGTTTGTTTGAGTCGTAACTGTGCCACTGAAATCTGACAAAATTGTTTTTTTTCAACTCAATAGGAAATCAGCTCGGGCTGAACCGAAGCAGAAGAACTCCTTTTTCTCGGGAGTTCTCCAATCTTCAGTCGTCCCATTCATGAGTAAAATTTTTATTCCATTCTATATATTTAGTGCTGCCATTGGATACAGATCTACATAACCACAGTAACTTCCATTCTCCGAAAAATTTTACAAATTCGTTTTGGCTTGAAGTAGATCTTTAAAAATCTCAAAATTGCACAGCGATTTTCTGGCTAAATAACTTATCTCTTGAAAACTTGATCATAATTATCTATATACACATTTTCTGGTACTGATTTTATTGCAATGTACAAAAGAGCAGGAAGGATTATTATGTCATCGAGATACCCAATTACAGGTATAAAATCAGGTATTAAGTCGATCGGCGATAATGCATAGACTATGGCGATCCATAATATTATTTTTGTAGTTTTGGGAGTTCGGGAGTCTGCGCATAGAAGTTTGCATAGTTCAATGTATCTTTTCGCATTATCTTTTATTTCTTTTAGTTTCATCATATCTACCAAAGATGCAGACGTAATTCTTTATAAATAATTATCTGTATCAATTTATCTCATAACTTAAAATTTACTTTAGAACTTACGTAGTTGAACTGAGGAACCAAAAGTACGTAAATTCAACCTGCAGATAATCTGTGGGTGATAAAGCTGTTGAATCGAAAGTTATAAATCTTTTTTCTTGGACTACACAGGTTCTGTTATTTGTGAATGACATCTCAACTAAATAAGTATTTATCTTAAGTGTAAAGAGTCCTTAGCAAATAGTAAACACAGATACTTCTCTGAAAAAACGCAGGCATTCCTGGATTTTAAGTAGCTTCCAATATCTTCTGTCTTATTGGCGTATTCTTGTACAAAAGAAGATAAAAAAAAATAAATTATTATAGGTTGGGTTTTTGATCAAATCTTATAAAAAACCTTTCTCCTTTTTTAAGAGCTATTCTTGTGCTTACAGTTTTCATTAGCCCTACTTCACGACCTTTTCGAATCCTCATACTTCCCGGCTTAAGTTCAAAGAATGGGTTTTTTCACATCTTACAATACTCTATATGAGCTTCTGCACAAGATTTCCAGATTCTCTATGGGAATGATATCGGGATCGTTTCCTTTGGGATAGGTGCAAGGGTAAATTGAGTTTATTCAAATCGATTAATTTTCTATCGCCCGATCAGCAGAATCTATCATTTACCTGCGGTTATCTCAGGATTTAGGGTTTTGTTAGGATCTTGTCCATATTTTTCCACGCTAACAATAGTTATTCACCATCAAGCGACTTAAATGTGAATGTCTGCACTCAAAACTATATCTATTTTTTATCAATATGATCATTCATGAAAACACTATAAATATGGCGAACTTAAGTATAAATATTAAGATGTTGTACTCTATTTTATAATGTTTTTACTGTAAACCAATTAGATTACTTCCTCAAAACCAGACTGTGTGGATATTATTAAATTGAATAGTCCGGTTAAAGAAGTATTTTTGAACATATCAGAGTCCAAATACGAGGCTTATACCAGGTACATAATCGGTGGATAATAATGAAGTTGCAGCAAACTAAAAAGGAAAATTCTTACTTCATTTATCAAAAGTTTTTGTATTAGAACCTAAAAAAACTTTTGAATCACTGCATAAGAGGAAAACGTCTAATATTGTCTTCATAAGGGTCTGACACGATGAAATTTCACAATTTTAAACCATATGCAAAATATGGATTATCTCTCTTATTCATAATTAGTTTAGTTAGCACTGCATATGCAGATACAAATCAGCTTGTGTCTTATAACTGGTCTGAAGATACTGGAAATACCACAGTTGATAATTCGGAACACAAAAGTAACAGTACAATTATCCACAGCATACAGAATTCAAATAAACCAGGAGGTATTGCTCTATCATGGGACGATTCAGGACATATTGATACGTGTTATAAATATTTGCCAATTTTCCAGAAGTATAACGCTACGTGTACTATAAATGTAAATATAGTAAGTAACAGGCCACAGACCATAATAAATGAACTAAATGCACTTCATTCGGCTGGATGGGAAGTAGCTTTGCATGGGTATAATCACGTAAATTCAGTTCAATTTCTAAATGATAACAATTCTACAATGTGGCTAGACCAGGAAATATTCCCTAACATCGTAGAAGTCACCCGTTATGGTTATCCGGTTTGTACCCTTGCATACCCTTATTCAAGTAGAAATGCAGCTACTGATGCAATAGTAGCTCCATATTTCCGAACACTTAGAACGAGAACCCCCACGGTTGTAAACGGGAATATAAACGAAACAACACTGGCTTATTACAAATGGGATGATACTCAACTTCTTTATGGTGTTGAAATAGATGACCAGTCTTCTGGTAGCAGCTTGGAATCTATAGAAAATGGAATCGATTACGCAATAAAAACTGGGAATGTATTAGTGTTATATGGGCATGCAATTACTCCAACTGCTACCGGACCATATCAAACTTCAACATCAAAACTGGATTCAATTCTAAATTATACCAGTCAGAATGGCGGAGTATTTTATCATATGGGAGATTTGGGTAATTCGTCCTGGGTGCAACTCCCCAGATTTTCTAATGTGGCTGCAAATTATACAGTTTCTACAAATAGTTTATTTGTTGGGAAAAATGTGACGTTTGTGGATTATAGTATCAACCAAACTACTGAACTGCTTGATTTTGGTGACGGTTCGCCTACGAGTAGTACTGCAAATGTCACTCATACATATACAACACCAGGAATTTATACGGCTAATCTAACGGTAACAAATGACGTTTGCAGTGATTCGATGTTCCAAACAATTAAGGTTATTCAACCGTCAACTCCGGTTGCTAATTTTACCAGTAATTGTACAATTGGATTTAGGCCACTCAATATCACGTTCAAAGATACATCAACCGGATTTCCAAAATCTTGGTCATGGGATTTCGGGGATGGAAATACATCAACAACCAGGAATCCGGTACATGAATATTCGAATGGTGGAAATTACTCTGTTATGTTGACAGTGGTGAATGACATAGGATCGAATTGTACTCAAAAAGTAAATTATATAACAGTATTGCTACAACCCCCATCGTCTAATTTCTGCCCAAATACAACATGTGGAAATATCCCATTAACTGTTCAGTTTAATGACACCAGTATAGGATTTCCAACGTCATGGAATTGGGACTTTGGAGACGGATATACTTCAACTGAGCAGAATACAACTCATACTTATTTTTCAGCAGGAACCTATAACGTTAAGCTTGTAGTGAGCAACGCAGACGGAGATGCCTCAAAAACTGATACAATAACTGTACTTGAAGACAGCGGTGGAAGCAGTGGAAGAAGCAATGGTGGGAGCAACGGTGGAGGCAGTGGTGGTGCTGGTGGTTCCCCTGAGCCTGCAAAGAATGTAAAAGTAAAGGAACTTTCGCAGACTTTTATTACAAGCGGAAACCCTGTAAAGTTTGATTTCCCAAAGAATGTCACTGCTATTGTTTATTTAAGCTTTGATTCAAAGAAAACTGTTGGCAAGACAACGACAATTGTTGAGATGCTGAGAGATAAATCTACGCTTACGCCGGATGCACCCGAAGGCGAAGTCTATAATTACCTGAATATCTGGGTTGGAAATGGCGGATATGGAAGTGATGAAGATAATCTCGAAAACGCGGTTGTATGTTTCAAGGTTGAAAAATCCTGGATAAGGGATAAAGGCATTGACAAGTCTTCAATCACTCTCAAAAGGTACACTGACAAGAAATGGAATGAGCTTCCAATCACTCTACTAAGGGAAGATGACGAATATCTGTATTTCACAGCAAAAACTCCGGGATTCTCGCCCTTTGCAATAACAGGTAAGATTACAGCAAAAGAAGCTGCGACTGAAATACTGCCTAAACCTGGCACTCAGGATCTTGAACAAAACGGAAGTATAAAATCAGAAATTGAAAAAAGTCCTGAGCAAATAGGAAACACAAGTACTCCTCAGAAAGAAAACGCAGGCATGCCCGGATTCCAAATGATTTACTGTATTATCGGGCTGCTCGGTGTATTCTTGTATAAAAGAAGGTAAAACAGAGTGAATTATTCAGGACTTACGCGGTTGAACTGAGAAATCAATAGCTAGAAACTTTTACTATGTAAATTACTAACCCAGCCACAACGCCGAAAGTGGTTGATTTTGTCAAGTGCGTAAGTCCTAATATAATAAAATTGATGCAACGAAAGCAAAAAACAACAAAGGTAAGGCACCGTCTAAAATATTAGATTTCCAACTATAAGATAAAATCAAACCAAAAATTATTAAAAATAACTGAACAGCTCGTTCTTTTCTTTCAAGGAGTTCTTTTTGGCCAAAATAACTACTTTCAGCTTTAAGAATTTATTAAATTCATCCTGAATATATGAAATAATTAAAATAATCCTGAAGATATGTATTAAATGTATCTGTAAAAAATGGCAAACGACAAACTATCTAACTATTTTTATACAATTTTGTACATTTTCTATTATATGTTTTTGAATTCGAGGGTATGTTTCAGTAAAGCCAGTGATTATATAGGCTATAAGAATACAGGATTTTCGGTCTATAACCAGCCTATTTAACAGCTTTTTATAATTAAAGAGTTGATCCCCAAACTCAAAATTACTTTTCTTAATCACGGATACCGAAATCGAAAAAGAAAAATTGAAAAGCTCTACATAATCTTTTACAATATAATCACAAGCAGGATTAGGAAAATATTGGTCTATCCGCCTCCATGCTCTCCCCTGCCTTTTTCCACAGAATAATTATATATCGAAAGTCCTCTTCATACAAATAAGTATTTTTAAAATTTATATAAAAAAGTATAGAAAGTAATATCAAGAGGGAAGTCTTTCATACTTAGAAACAGTCAAACTCAACTTAGGTATTGGAAAATTGGAATATAGATTATATAGTTAGTTCTATAGTATCAAAATCAGATATTTTATGCACGATTTTGAGCTTTTGGATAAACTCAAAAAAGGAGGAAACAATAAAATGAAGAGATTTACAGTATTATCACTGGCTGTTCTCATGCTTCTGATTGTATTTGCATCTGCCGCAAGTGCAGCAGCACGCAGTAATGTGTACAACGGCTCTGACATCGATGATATTATCGACACATATGGTGACGGTACGTCTCTTACAATCGATGCTGCTGAATTTGAAGGATTCTATTACGATATTGACAACGACGTGAAAACTGAAACTATTTCCATTAAAGATGTTTCAGGCACTCAGAGCAATGTCATTGGAGAAAGTGGCCTTGTCTACGAAACCCAGATCCAGCAGGTTGCATACGAATACGAAAATGCAAATGCAGGCTGGAACCAGTACCCGATTATAGGTTTCTTCGGTGAAGGGTACATCCCACTCCAATCCAACAGCGCTGACAAACTCGCAAAACTGATTCTTGACAGTGACGACAAGTACACTATCATAACCGGCGAAACTCTTGACCTCGGCCAGGGCTACACTCTCGAAGCCAAGCAGATCGATGTTGACGGTGAGAAAGTCTGGCTCCAGTTCAACAAGGATGGAGAATACGTAGATGACAAAATCATCTCAGTCGGTACAGATAACAGCACATGGGACGTCGAACTAGATGACGTGCAGGACGAAGACGACGTTGTTGTCTTGAGAGTCCATGTCAACCAGGTCTTCCAGGGCGCATCCGACAGCATTGCCCAGATCGAAGGTATTTGGCTCATAGACTACGCAAACGCAATGACCATCGAATCTGACGACGACTTCTGTAACCTCAACGACGTTTTAATTAATGGTGATACCCTTTCCATCAGCAATGAAAATACCTTCATTCTGGTCAGGAACTCTGATCAGGAAATCGCTGAGAACATGTACTTCCATATAGCTAACACCAATCCCGATGTGCTCCGGTTCTATCTATGGTGATAATCTCATAACTCGGAACCTATAAAATCAAATTACGGGCAGCTACTCCACCTTAAGCAGGCTGCCCGACAATTCAATTTCAGGACAAAAACGTGTGAAAAATAAGGTATATAAAGCCGTTAAATCGAACAAAAAGAAGTTCGGTAGCAGTATGTTGATTTTCTGCAATATCATAAATCTTAAAAAGTT
This sequence comes from Methanosarcina baikalica, assembly GCF_031461075.1. NCBI lineage: Archaea > Methanobacteriati > Methanobacteriota > Methanomicrobia > Methanosarcinales > Methanosarcinaceae > Methanosarcina > Methanosarcina baikalica. The sequence continues at coordinate 43,839 of NZ_JAVKPK010000027.1, forward strand.
GGTAGGTTGAAAATTCAATATTGAAAGAACGAAATTGTACTCAGTACACAAAAAATTAACTTTGAATTTACAGCAAATTCGTGACACTGCTCCCATTTCCTGCAGTTTTTGGTATTTGTTACATAGATTATAGCAGCCTTTTATTATTTCGTTGCTATGTGAAATTTCATGAATATTCAGTCTTCTAGAGTAGAGTTGATTGACTTTCTCTATTGATATTTTATAAGTATGTCTTCTACGTTCCGACCCTCTCATTTTTCTGCTTTCTTCTTACTATTCTAAACTCGATCGTTCCAGAAACCATCGAAATACCGGACTTATGACTGATGACAGTCCACTTTAGAGCAAAATTATTTTGAGAAATACATATCAAGTCTAAAAATAAGCCTTTTGATAGACGTTTACTGCTTTTTATTTTTACTTCTACTTACTTAGGACCCACCGCAAAATAACATAGGCAGTTTTTAAGAATGTATTAAATAACTTTCACATGCAAGAGGGATGATTTAACTTTAACTAAATTATTTATTGCCTAAGTTATTTCGTTACAAATTCTTAGATGATACGAGAAATATTAATAGTTTAAATTAATAATTAATATGAAAGGCTTTTATATTTTTGTTATAATATGGTTATATTGTGGAGAAGGATAATATGGGGCTGCTAAGTTATTTTTTTCAACTTTCTTGAGGTTCTGTCAAGTCTATGGAAGCTAAGGAATTTTTTCAGCTTCAGTTGAACCTATAAAATGACCAGTCCTCGTAAACTTAAAAGTACAGTAAATTATATGAAGAGATGAAATCTTAATGAGTCACCAATTTCCTCCAAAAAAGAGAGGTCAGAAACCAAAGTTCGATCATGAAAAAATCGAAGAACTCCTCAAAGCAGGTGAGAAACCCTTTAAGATTATGCTTCTGTTGGGTTGTTCTTATGGGGTTTTAAGGTATGTACGAAAGAAAATGGGAAGAAAGAAAGTATAATTTTAAAAATATATTAATTTGTATTCGGTTAAGATATGATCTGTAAGAAATGTGTTGCTTTTAATGCATTTTCCTGTTAACCTATTATTAAATTTATTGAGTCGTTGAGGGTGAAAAATATAACTAAAAGACTATTTGCAATCACTTGTACCTTCTTATTCATAATAGGCCATATGTTCAAGCGATGGAAACATATGCAAAAATCTCTTGTCTGGAAAGGATTTCTAAGCGAATCTATGTGGGTAGATGACTATAGAAATCGATCGCTTTTCAAGAAATTAGTTTTTTGGGTGAATTATCCTTCCTCTTATGCTAAATTTTTATGGGTTGTTGCATGGGATCGTATTGACAGATTAGGCTTTAGAGATTCAAGCGCAAGGTCTACTAAAACAGGGATGGAATACCAAAACTCCTGTAAAATCCAATAATATGAAAAGTTATTAGTTATGCTGAAAAAATTACTATTTTCTGGTTTTATTGCTTTGGGAGTGCGGAGGGTCACGAATACCCTATCCTTTAGGTCGGGGATGAAGTGAACCCTCGCCTCTTTTTGGTTTTGTTTAAACCTCTATATCATCGCTTCTTTGTAAAATAAGGTTTCTTGGTACCATAGTTACAGGAGTTGGGAATGCGACTCTATATCAAGGAAATCTTGTCAAAGGATACTAAACTATTCCCCATAAATCGGCGTGCGGCCCATCAGCATACCCCATCCTTTAGGGTGGGGTGGCCGCATGCAATTTGATTTATTCATCAGAAATGAACGAGGCTTTTTATTAAGCTATGATTATAAAAATAGAGTGATTTTTGGTTAAGACAATTTTCCAAAAAACGGTACTGTAGAAAAAAAACTGTACTATGGATATAGGGCAGTTGCGTACACTTTTTTAACGTTGTATATATCCGAAATTTGGTGCGAGGAGTAGATTTGAACCCATGAAATCCTTCAATATCGGATTTTAATAATGAAGGAAGAAGCCCGAAAAAAGGGAAATGGGGACTTAACTAAAATTGTTTACCTACATATCTTCTGATTGCCAAAATTTTGACTTTTTGATGTACTTCTCGATCCTTTCAGCATTCCACACACCTTCCATCCTGGACAAATTAGAGGCACGGTCAGCGAATTTTAAGACAATTCCGCGTATAGAGTGCAGATGAGGGAAATACCAGCCTGTATCATCTTCTTTTCTTTCGTGTGTAACCTCAAGAATCAGATCAGCGACATCTGCGCCGAATATGGCAACTAACATTTCATATGTCGTGTCGGTATCTTCTAATGTGTCATGCAGCAGAGCAGCCGTCTGTAGTGCAAAGTCATCAGGGTATAATATTTTGACAATTTCATAGACCTGCCAGCAGTGGGTCATAAAATAGTCCTTTCCGGCATCGTCAAGCTGCTCTGCGTGTGCTTTTGAACCAAATACTATTGCTTGCCTAACTGTTATACTAATTTCGTCCATTTTCATCACTTTCGCAATAAACAATATATACCATTCCTTCAACAGATACTAATTCCATACACTGAAATAAAATATTCCGATGTATACAGTTCTTTCAGTATCGTTTATCTTCGCCAGCTTGCCTCTCGCATCTTATGACATATTGATCATCAGCGATAAATGAATTCCCTTTATGACTCTCAACAATACTATAAAAGGAATTATGTAATGCCTGGGAATATGGGACTTTTATGGGAACTCTGTGAGTTTAGAGAAAACCCAGATTTAGAGATTGCAAAACAATTACCCACAAAGTTTGATCAATTGTTTTCGACTATAACAGGATATGAAAAGCTGGATGAAAGAAGCTGTAAAACAAAAGAGAACAAGGAACATCTCTTGAAGACATTGATTTCACCAGAGGTACCGCTGAATAACAATGCAGCAGAGTTAGCGGCAAGAGCAAAGGTCAGAAAAAGAGACGTGAGCCTGCAAACCATAACAGATGAAAGAACAAGGGCAAACGATACATTTATGACGATTGTTCAGACAGCAAAGAAACTGAGTGTAAGTGCATATGATTACATATTTGATAGAGTGAGCAACACATTTGAAATGCCGTCTCTAGCAAAACTGATCAGAGAAAAAAGCTCATTGAGTTGAGTAAGAGCTTTCCACTCAATTTGAAGAGGATACGTTATCACTAATGCTCAAGTTCTGTAAACTTATATTATTTTGTAACTATTCAGCTACCTAATAATCACCATCAAGAGCCGTAATTTACGTGGACTGTAATGTCTATTATACTTAAGCTTATTTTATACTCTGATGTCAAATGAAGGCGTTTTTAATTTTGCTATGAGCCCTAATTTTGGTTGCCGAGATAGTCAAAATCAGCGTCAATTGGCTCATTTTATGGTTTATGAATAGTTACATTATTTTTAAAATATTTTTATCTTTCTATTTGAATCAAAACCTGTGAATTTTTCACAAAGTACTACAATTTATCTTACGAGTAATATGAAAAAAAAATATATACAACTCGTAATATTAAGTACATTAGGCTTGCTTATGATCGCAAACGTTGCTGCAGCAGACACCTATCTCAATTGGTGTGGTAAAGAGTGGTGGGTAAGAAGTGGAACTGGTAATCCTGGTGGTAACCATTGGAGCAACTCAAGTAATAGTGTTTGGGTTGATGAAAACCAGAAACTGCACCTTACAATCCAAAAAATCGGAAATACCTGGTATTCAACAGAGGTTGATACAACATCCGCTAACTATACATATGGTGTATACACGTGGAAGGTTTCGTCACCAATACTGAACCTTGATCCTAACATTGTAGCGGCTATGTTCTTCCGCCATAACGATACCAATGAAATAGATATCGAAGCTACTCAGTGGGGCTGGATATACAGTGACAGACTTAGTTATGGTGTCCAGCCAAATGCATATCAGAGTTCAATATCTTATGACTCTTCTTACCAAAGAGCTAAAAACGTGATATACAGGTTTGATTGGGAACCAACATATGTCCACTTCACTGCAAAACTACCTAATGGAACTGTTATATCTGACTGGAACTGTACAGATCAGACAAGCATTCCACATGTGGCTGGCGGAGTTGCTATGCAGATGTGGCTTATGAATCACCTAGTGCCGATAAATGGACAGAATGCAGAAATGGTTTTGTCTTACTTTAGTTATGTACCATCTTAATTGAGGCGGAAGCCTCTTTTCTTTTTTAACTTAAATGGCTAAGAAGGGCCTCTTGTTCATTGAGCAGGTGTTCATCTGCTATTTTGTTTGAGGAGTTCTCGGGAACCTATCTAATGAAGTTCTCAAATTAGAATTTTTAATTAAAATTACGATTATAAGACTTTAATTGGAATTTAAGTGAAAAATAAGATGTACTTTTTTTGGGGAAACCATTAATTGCCTTAATTAGT
>NZ_JAVKPK010000028.1:0-46933 GCF_031461075.1 Methanosarcina baikalica
ACCAGAACAGGATTTAGTAAGCCCTACACCTGTCCTCACTCCGTTCTTCTATTCTATGCGAAGCCCTTACCAGCGCAACGAATAAACTCCGAATTCGTCGCCCCAAGTGTCCAGACAGCGCATACATAAGATGGGTTCTGCCTGACTTGGGGATTCCCGAAAAACTCTTCTTGCCCGAAAAGCTCTAAAAATAGACGAAAGCACATCAAGAAGCCTATCAGCCTTCCAGTCATAGCCATAAATGCTGCAGCCTATTCGTGTCTTGTTACGATCAATTTGATTCTGGAAATCCGGAGAGATTCAGGCAAGTCAAGGTTTTCTTCGTCTAGCAGTCCGAAATATCTACGCCTTCTTCTTGAATCTGGGCAACTAAAAGATCCGAAGCTTTCATGAAAAACCATAAAATATAATTCAATCGTTATGTTTATTGTTCAGATAATATTAAATATAATTTGATTTAATTTATTTATTTATTTATTTATTTATTTATTTATTTATTTAATTAAACTTGAATTAAGTCGTTTGTTAAGCTTAAGTTAAGTTCTCTGTTAAGCTTAAATTAAGTTTACTGGTCAAACTTAAACAAATTATCAAGCTTAAATAGGTTACCTAATCAACTCTGGATAGTTTTCAAGATAAAGCTTCAATCATTTCTCAGACACTGTGAGAGCCTTCATTTGTTAACCACTACAGTCTTGACATTCACAAATTCCTTAACCCCGTAGTGGGAAAGCTCTCGCCCGATCCCGGACTTCTTTACCCCGCCAAAAGGTAGCCTCGGGTCGGACTTAACCATCCCGTTGATAGCTACAAATCCGGATCTGATCCTTTTTGCCAGCTTTTCAGCCCTTTCCAGATTTCCGGACCAGACTTCGGCCCCAAGCCCAAACTCTGTGGAGTTTGCGATTTCTACGGCTTCGTTTTCGTCCTTTGCCGTGATTACCGGCGCAATAGGTCCGAAAACTTCCATATTGCAGACCTTCATGTCTGAACTGGCTGCAGGGATAAGGGTCGGCCTGAAGAAAAAGCCCTTTTCAGGTTCCTTTCCGTAAATTTGAGGCTTTGCCCCTTTCTTTTTCGCATCTTTCAGAACCTTTTCAAGACTATCGACAAATTCTTTCTTTGCAACAGGTCCAATATCGGTTTCTTCATCCATCGGGTCCCCGATTTTCAGTTCCTGAATATTGAGTTCAAATGCCTCAATAAAATCCACCACAACATCTTCTACAACGATAAATCTCTTGGCAGCAATATAGCTCTGTCCGGTATTGAGAAAACGGGACTTCACTGCAACTTTCGCGGCCTTCTCGATATCGGCATCCTCAAGTACTATAAAAGGATCAGATCCTCCAAGTTCCAGCACAAGAGGCTTGATCACTCCTCCCACAAGTTCTCCTATTTCCGAGCCTGCACCTATGCTGCCTGTAAAAGATACACCATCCACCATATCCTCTTCAATAATCTCCATGGCAGTTTTTAAGTCAATTAACAGGGTGTTGAAAACATGCTCAGGGAACCCAGCTTCAAGAAAGACTTTCTCAATCTCCAGTGCCGATCTTGGCACATTCGAGGCATGTTTGACTACACACACGTTTCCTGCACACATTGTAGGTATTGCAAACCTGAATACCTGCCAGAATGGGGAATTCCAGGGCACGATTCCGAGAATCACTCCCAGTGGCTCAAAAGTTACATAGCTTTTCTCAGCCCCGGTATCCACAACCTCATCTTTCAAAAACAAAGCCGCATTCTCAGCGTAATAATCACAGAGCCAGGCGCATTTCTGGACCTCATCTCTTGACTGCCTGATAGGCTTTCCCATTTCAGTTGTAATAATCTCGGCATAGATATCGTTATTCCGTCGAAGCACCTCTGAAACCCCTACAAGATACTTTGTCCTTTCGTAAACAGACAATGAACTCCACATGGAAAAAGCAACCCTGGAATTTTCAATCCGGGTCTCGCATTCCCCGAAAGAAAATGAGTCGTATATCCAGTTTACTTCTTCAGTGTAAGGATTAACGGATTTGATTTTCATAACCTCCCCCGAAAAAAGTCATTTAATAATATTGGGATTCCTGGTATTATAATTTAAGGAGAATTGAGAAGAAAATAAAGATTCCGGGTCTTACAGTAAATTCATAAAACCCGATAAAGAATAAATCTCCAAATTTATAACCAGTTTTTGATCGTCTAAGAAGAATTATGTTCAGAATCTAGCAGTAATTATTATAAAACCTCGATATCAATTATAAAGCATCTATTATAATACACCTAATTTAAGTGGAGGGAAAATATGAGAAAAGCACTTGTTATATTGATAGTGTTGTTCGGCGTTTTTCTAGCAATAGGATGTGCTGGTCAGAAAGATGGGGCTCCAAATGAAACAGGAACTCCAGAACAGGCTGTAACTGAGGTTGAAGTAGTAACTGGAGTTGAAGCTGTAACTCCGGTTCAGGAAGTGGTAGCTGTAACTGAAGTCGTAGAGGAAACCCCTGTTCAAGCAGTAACTCCGGCCGAAGTAGTTACTCCAACGGGAGTACAGAATGTAACTGAAAGACAGACTGTGACCGTAAAACGGACTACAACTGAACGAGAAACCGCAACTGAAAGACAGCTTCCGGCTAGGAACACTACAGGCACTACTGGTGGGGACGGTGGAGTAATCCACGTAACACCTAATACGGGCAAATAATGGGATGGGCCTGAAGAAAACTTAATAAAACGAGATATGGGCAGAGCATCAAGTAATTCTGAGTAAAGGTTGAATTATCGAATGAAACGAAGACAGTTATTGATGATTAGGATTCTGCCCATAATACAAAACATTTACAGTACAATCCTGTAATATAAACTTTAATACAAAGAAGCGTAGCTGTGGCATTTCCTTCAGGCAACAGGACGACAAAAGGGCCTTAAGTATACAAGTCCGTATTTGCCTAAGAAGGTATATCGGGGTCGCTACAAATTTAGCTTAAAAGAGATAGCTTTTTAAAAAGGGCTTCATTTTTTTAGAAAAAGTAATCCAGCTCTTAACAATGGAGTGAACTGTTTTTTCTTATTAACCTGCAAGATACCGTGTACATCTGATAACCTTCTTTTAAAATGCTTTATTTCATGACACTTAAACATAACTTATTTCTTGATTCAAAGAGTTAAAGCTGGAAAAAGCAAATTTCCTTAATTTGTTTCCTATTTTACCTTCAAAGAGCCTAACACCAAATTAAATCATAACAGAAACTACGTTTAGAATCTGGTAGGAACCATTATAAAATCAAAATATTAATTATAAAGCACGTCATTTTTTATGGAGGGAAAGAATGAGAAAAGAACTTGCAATTTTCATAGTTTTACTTAGCATATTCCTGGCAATAGGATGTGCAGGAAATAAACAGGCAACTCCAGCCGAAACACCTGTAGTAACTCCGGTTGAAACACCTGTAGTCCCGGTTTCGGCTGTAACGCCTCAACCTTTGGGAGAAGGAAAGATCGTCGAAGTTGCCATTGAGAATTTTTCCTTTAACCCTGCATCAGTCGAAATATTAACAGGTGATACTGTAAGATGGAAGAACGCGGACTCGGTCACTCATACCGTGAGAGGGCCTACTTTCGAGTCAGGTGAACTGAAAAAAGGAGATACGTACGATTTCCTGTTTACAGATGCCGGAACCTATAATTATAACTGCTCGATTCATCCTTCTATGAAGGGGACTGTGGTAGTTAATGAGAAGAATTGAAGATTTATGAAAGTATCGAAATTTGAAATCAAAAATTGCTGAAAATTTCCATTTTGTGAAAAACAGGATTTAAAAAACGGTTCTTATTTTTAAGGCTACTTTTAATGCGGATTCCTTTTTAATTTGGGACTGAAAATCGGCATATTTTCTTGTGATAAAATAGAAAAGATTTAATCTTTACTTTTCCTCTGCCTTTTCCCGTCTAAAATCGTAAAATCATCCCTGCAATATTTATTTCGCAGACTTCTCAAGTCCTTCGAAACCGGGGAGGAAATAGCCTTACAGACTTTTAGTGGTCGCCGTTAAAAAAGAGTTATATGCCTGCGACCTCGAGGCTGTGGGCTGTTTCGGTTGCAAGCTTTTCTATTTAGGGGATCCCGCCGACACTGGATTTATGAACTCCTGAAGGATAATGTTTGCATTGGTATTGGTTAGTTGGGGCAGAGGAACAACTTCATACTCGAGAAGAATACTTTTTCTATCATCCCTTGTTACTATAAGGTCAAATTGGTCAGTTTTATGACCCTGAATTCTATCCCTCTCGGGTGTGTAACTTCGATAAAACGGTGTATTTCATACAATTCTGGCCTTGATTCTGCAGTCCAGTTCTTATAAATAATCCAATATTCAATTATTTATTCCTTTCTATTTCTCAAATGGGTCATTTGAACTTAAAATGGAAATAAATATAAAGATTAGATAATCTTTTTTAATTACTGTATATCTCCTCGTGCCTGAGCATACCGGGGGTCAATTTCTACAGCTTTTTGATACGCGTCTTCAGCCTCTTCTTCCCGTCCAAGAAAACTTAGGCAGATAGCTTTTCCAAACCAGGAATCTGCAGTCTGAGAATTGAGGTTAAGTGCCTTTTCATATATTTCCAGGGCCTCTTCAAAGCGTTTGAGCTGAGCGAGGACGAAACCCAGGCTGGAATAGGCTTCAAAATATTCGGGATCCAGCTGCGTGGCTTTCCTGTATGCTTCGACAGCCTCCTCAAATCTCTGAATCTGGCTGAGGGTAAAGCCTTTGTTATACCAGACATCGGCATTTTCTGCGTTAATTGCGATGGCTTTTTCAAAAGCTTTAATTGCTTCGTCATACTTTTCGAGGTTTTCGAGATCTATTCCCATATTGTTCCAGGCGTCATCGTTCTCTGGATCCAGTTCCACGGCTTTTTCATAGGCTTTCAACGCCTGCCTGTAACTGCCAAGGCTGTCCAGGTCCACTCCTTTATAGTGCCAGGCTTCGAGAAAACCAGGATCAAGTTCAAGTGCCTTGTCGTAAGCAATAATTGCTTCGTCATAATTTCCCATCTGCCCGAGAGCTATGCCTTTTCCTACCCAGGCTTCTTTATAATCAGGATTTTCCTTGAGGACTTTTTCATAGGCTTCGACCGCCTGCTCGTAGTCTCCTGCCTGGCTCAGGTTAAGGGCCTTTCCGTACCATGCATTGGGATAGTCAGGCCTGAGCTCAAGAGCTTTTTCATAGGCTTTAACAGCTTTTTCGTATTTTCCAGCTTGAGAAAAGGAGAAAGCCATATTATTCCAGAGGTCTGGATCTTGGGGATTGATTTTAACAGCTTTCTCATAGAGCTCGAGAGACTCCTCGTATCTTCCAAGGGTTTCAAGAGCTGCAGCCTTATTGTTTAAAAGGTAGATATTAGTTGGGTCCTTCTCGATTGCCTTATCGAAAGCCACAATTGCTTCATTGAACTTTCCAAGCCTGAGAAAGTCGAGTCCGCATTCGTTAAATTCGGCTGCAAGGACTTCATCGCTAACTTCTTGCTTACCTACATCCCCCGAATCGCTCAGAACATACAAATCTTCGGAAACCTTCCCCTTTTCAGCTTCGGTTTTCTCTTCTCTACCTTCGTTTACGAAGGTTTTATCCTTTGGTTCTTCGGAACTCATATCAAAATTTCCTGTACTGCCTTTTAGAATAGACCCTGCGGATTCTCAAGTGCCCGCGTTAGTTATTTACTTAAATCCATTGTTCGTTTATAATTTATACATCTGTCCTTTATGGCTTTTATAGCCTCTCCCCAAGAAGAATTAGGAATAGTTCTGGGACGGAGATAAGGAATTTAAAAAACAAGGCATAGAGGCCTGTTAAATCCACAAAAATTGGGCAGATCAAAAAATGGAAAAAATTTAGAAAAACATTAAAGGGATTCAGAAAACCATGGAAATAACTTATCCCGAAACCTTGAAGGCAATACTCTTTGATATGGACAACACCCTTTTTGATTTCGTAGCCGCAAAACTTGGAGCTTGTAAAGAGATTCTCTCATATATTGGAAAAGGAGACATTGCAGAAGAACCTTCGGAACTTTTCGAATATTTCTTGAGAGGAGTTTACGGTTTTGAAGACTATGAAAATATCAGGGACTATATGATGGAAAGAAGGCTTTTTACTGCGGAGAACTACAGGCAGTGCTGTGAGATATATGAAAGGGAAAAGCTGCAAAACCTCGAACTCTATCCCGGCGTAAAGGACACCCTTGACGAGCTGAAAAAATTGGATCTGAAGCTCGCGATTATAACGGATGCTAATAGTTACCATGCTCGGGCAAGGCTTACAAAGGTCGAACTTCTGGATTACTTCGATCTTCTCGTAGCTACGGATATGACGGGCACAAAAAAGCCAGATCCCACACATTTTCTTTTTGCCCTCCAGGCTCTTGGAACCAAGTCCGAAGAAAGCTTGGTAGTAGGAGACAGTATTAAAAGGGACATGATCCCCGCCCGCAAGCTTGGATTGAAAACCGCTTATGCTTCGTACGGAGACTGGAGGCCTGCAGAAGAAACGGATCAATGCTTCGATTTCAGGCTCAATGCATTTTCGGATTTGCTTGATTTATCCGGGCTCTGAACAGGCACGCAGTTAAACCTGAAATTTGCACAATAAAGGATAAGAATAAAAAATATAAATAAATCTATTTTTCATATCATTCTTTCAAATCCGTTATTTTACAACCACTTTTCCATATTCGCTATATAAGCCAGATAGAGAAGGAGAAATGAAAATTTTTGGCCGCCAGATCCACTAGTCCAGTGAAGGATGACTAACGGTTTTTTTCGGCTCTGTATCTGCTGCGTTTATGGAAAGCCCTGCAATTTGGCTACTTAAAGGAGATCCGAATATATCGGATTTATATCGACTGCTCTTTCGTAGGCTTCCATTGCTTTTTGGTGTTTTTTAACCCTGTCGTATACAATACCCTTGCCAATCCAGGCTTTTGTAAAACTTGGATTGATATCGATAGCCCTTTCAAAAGCTTCAAGAGCCTCGTTGTATTTTTCCAGATCTCTCAGGGCAATTCCTTTATTGTACCAGAACCTGGCATTCTCGGGATTTGCTTTAATCTTGGTGTCAAAAACCTCCACTGCTTTTTCGAGATATAATCTTGCTTCTTCGTGCTTTCCAAGCCAGCGGAGAGCCACGCCCTTGTTATAAAGGGCTTTTCCGTTTGCAGGGTTTAACTCAAGAGCCCTGTTAAAAGCGTTAATGGCTTCTTGATAACTCTGTATCTTACAGAGACCCATGCCTTTCTTGCACCATTCGCTTGCGTTCATAGAGCCCATATCATAGCTCTTTTCATAGAGGCGGATAGCCGTCTCAAAATCATCCATAGCGTCATCGTATGCCTTCATTTCCCTCAAAGCCATTCCCCGCCTGTACCAGACTTCAGGGTCTTCAGGAGCAAGAGATATAGCCCGGTAATATGCATCCAGAGCTTCTTTATATTGCATAAGACCTAAAAGCAGTTCAGCTTTGGAATACCAGGTTTTAGCATCTGCAGGGTTGATCTGAAGGGATCTGTTAAGGGCATCGAGAGCTTCATCATATCTCACAAGGTTTTTCAGCACCATCCCTTTGCTAAACAAAATTTTTGCATTGTCAGGGTTTATTTCAAGAGCTTTGTTGTATGCATCCAGAGCTTCTGAAAACCGTTTAAGTTCATGGAGTGCAACGCCTTTATTGTACCATTCATTCGAAGTCATAGCTCTAACCACACCTTTTTTCGATTACGTTTTTCCACCGTTTACCACATCTACTCAGCAATAATATTGCTTTCAGAGCATTAAATCAATTTTGCACTTCAGCTCCGTATTAAAAATAAGAACCTATTTACAATTACACATACAGTTACACATACAGTTACACATTATGATTTACGTTTTGCTCTTTTTTAAGGATTTTGAAATATTCCTACACACTATTATTTTAAAAATAATGTTTTCAAAATATGGACTATAATTAGATAAAATAAAATAACTTTATATTATATTCTTTCAAATTAGTATTAAAATTAAGGAAATAAATTTATCTCGGGCTTAAGTTCTTCCGCTTTTCCTCTATTTGATCCGCTATCCTGCCCTGACCGGGGAAAAATTGATTCAGAAAATAACGCTGGAGAAATTCAGTAAGTTAAATTTCAGCAAAAGCAGGGGCTACTCCCTCTCGCGGCCGGTCAAAACTTCATTGTTGCCTTTTTAGATTGAAAACTTTATGGATTTCTGGTCTGCAAAAACTTACAATAAGCAAGGTTCTTTTCTCCAAATCTGTCCTTCTTCTAAAAATGTATTCTGGAGATCATTATAAAGATAATAAATATTACTGTAAAGAAGGCTACAGCGGGAAAAATAAATTAATCAATTCAGTTAAAGGAGCTCGTAAAGAAATCATAAAGACATATATGAGTACATTTCAAACATATCTGGAGAGATGCAGGGAATAAAATTCCTGGAGAAAGGCTCTAAAAATATTTAGCTTTTCAGAGTAGTCCTCCCAGTTTACAGAACTTTAGAAAAGAAAGAAAGAAATTTTTTCCTGATATAAGTCGGTTTTCTCCTTTCAGGTTAGATTCTAGTACGTCTTAATATCATCCCTACTCTGGCTCTCAGTTCCAGAGGGTTAAAAGGAGTAGAAACATAATCATCAGCTCCTGACTCAAAAGCTTCGACTCTATTTTTCACCCCGTCACTTTCACTAAGCATCATAACTGGTATCCACCAGTACCTTGAACTGGCTTTAAGCTGCCTGCATATTTTAAAACCTTCGATATCCGCAAGCCCGGTATCCAGCAGAACAAGGTCTGGTTTTTCAGATTTTACCACTTCAAGTGCAGAAAAGCCTTCAGGGGCTTTAACAACGTTGACTTTAACAACGTTATAATCTTCAGCTTCAAGCGTCATCTTAATATTGGAGATATTATTCCCATTACCCATAATCAGGATTTTCTGCCTTGTGTCTTTAAAATTTTCAATTCGGATCTTTACCAGTTCCTCTGGGACTGAAAGAGTACAGGCGATATCTCCCTCGCTTATTTCAGGCTGTGCTTCAATCAATTTCAAAATCTCATGATCAAGATTTTTATTGTACATCACCCTCCATCACCATACAGTATAGATTTTATTAGGTATTAAACATTTCTCAGATTTTTAGTAACATACAATAATTTAAATTTAATATAGTATGGATGGAAAAGAGTTCTCCAAATATTTAGAAGAATTTTTATTGATCGCCGGACTTAACCAATAAGGAGATAAGTTTATAACCGTAAATAGCAAGTTAATATTGGAAATAAGAATCGCTTACGGAGAACAGCCACCTCTGAGATGATAACAATGGATCCACTAGAAAAAATCTTCGGAAAAACCGCACAAATGACAGTCCTTAAGAACCTGATCGAGCGCCAGAACGAATCAACCTATCTTTCAGGGATAGCTGAAGAAACGGGCCTGTCTCACTCGAGCGTATCAAGGGTTATCACCCCTCTGATTGCGTCAGGTATTGTCATAGAAAAACCCCTGGGAAAGCAAATTCGGACTTTCCAGCTGAATATGGAGAGCGAGGCAACAAGGCTGATCATAGATTTCTACAATAAAATCAACCAGATGTTAGATTAAGAAAATAAAAGCGCGGAGAAGAGCGCAGAAAATATAAATTCGGGGCAGGACAAATTTACTGTCCCTTCTTTTCAAATATATAGATACGAAACCTTAAGGCAATTTCATCCAGAAGGTCCTGATTCAGATAATTTTTCATGTAACCTGTTTTTTGAGATCTTCGACGTACTCGTTTGCAGCAGTAGCTGCGAGTGCCCCATCTCTAACTGCTGCCACAAGCTGCCAGATTGGTGTGTCACGGCAGTCTCCAATAGCATAAATTCCATTCTCCGAGGTCTTCAGTGAGCGGTCCGTCTGGATAAACCCTTCTTCATTTTTCTTCACATCAATGATTTCAGTGTTCGGATGAATGCCTACATATATGAAAACACCATCTGTAGCCAGTTCGCGGTGTTCCTCACTTTTAAGGTCTTTGAAGACAATTTTTTCAACCCTTCGAATATCTCCGCTGCTTCCTATGATTTCCAGTAAGCAGGCATTAAAAATGAATTCAATATTCGGAGTCGCAAAAGCCCGGTCCTGAAGGACTTTTGCAGCTCTCGACCGATCCTTCCTGTGAATAAGATAGACCTTCCGGGCAATTTTTGAAAGGAGAAGGGCATCGGTAATTGCCGAATTGCCGCCTCCGACCACTACAACGGTTTTGTTTCTAAAAAATGGCCCGTCACAGATGGCGCAGTAGGAAACCCCTTTACTGATAAACTCTTTTTCTCCAGGCACATTCAAATGCTTGGGATTTGCGCCTGTGGCAATTATGACAGCTCTTGATTCAAGGTCTCCGCTGTCCGTGGAGACTATTTTCTTTTTCTCTTCAGCGCGAACAGAGAGGACTTCTGTTATCTTTGTTTTTACCCCGACTTCCAGAGCATGGCTTTTATATTTCTCCATTAATTCAAGTCCTGAAATCGATGGAAAGCCAGGGTAATTTTCTACGATGTCTGCAAGCGCAATCTGACCGCTAATTTCGCTTCTTTCAAGAATCAGAGTCTCAAGCCCGAAACGTACGGCATAGATCCCAGCTGCGAGCCCTGCGGGCCCCCCTCCTACAATAATCAGATCGTACATAATTGCCTCCTGAATTAGAAAAATCGTTTTGGAAAAAGTGCAAATTCCTTGAACAAATTCATTTAATACGGATGATAGCATCGGCTTTTTTCGGAAGACCTGAAAAAGCTATCTCCCCATCAATAATAGTCGTAGGAACCCCAACTATGCCATATTTGTCAATCAACGCCTGGCCCTCTGGAGTTTCCACATCTATTTCCTCATACTCAAAGTCATATTCGGACTTCAGGTCTTTCCAGAGTCTGCGAGCTGCCGGACAGGCAGTGCACCAGCTGGCGTGGATAAGTGTAACTTTAACCATGATTAAAAACCACCTCTAAAAACTGCAATCGTAAGCTCATTCGTAGTATTAATTTCTAGATATAAATAAGTTAAGCGGATCCGTAAATCAGTAAAATAAAGAAGTAATATAGTGGATATACCTGGACAAAAAGCTTTAAGCCAACAAGACCCCTAAAGCGGGATATGCTCACATTTATAGGCCTGGGCCTTTTTGATGAATACGACATTTCTTTAAAAGGACTTGAGGCTGTCAGGGAAGCCGACCTGGTTTATGCGGAGTTCTATACATCGTGTCTCATGGGTACGAACCTTGAGAAAATGGAAAAGCTCTACGGAAAAAGAGTCATTTTGCTTTCAAGAGAGGATGTGGAGCAGTATCCTAACTGGCTGAACGAAGCAAGAGACAGGAATATTTGCTTCCTGACTGGAGGAGATACAATGGTCTCCACAACCCATGTAGATTTGCGCCTGAGAGCCGAAAAATTGGGGATAGAGACTAACCTGATTCATGGAGCTTCCATCGCCTCGGCCGTTTCGGGGCTTACAGGGTTGCAGAACTATCGCTTCGGGAAATCCGCAAGCATCCCTCATCCCTATGAAAGCAGGAGAGGCACAAGAATAATCTCGGAAACTCCTTATGACATTATAAAACAGAACACCGAACTTGGCCTGCATACTCTCGTATTTCTGGATATAGATAAGGAAAAGGGATACATGACCATAAATACTGCACTCGAGCTTCTCCTGGAGGTTGAAGGAAAACGGGGAGAAGGGGTTATGCGTGGAACTGCTGCAGTAGGAATAGCCCGGGCAGGCTCGGAAAAGCCAATGGTGAAAGCCGATTATGTAGAAAACTTAAAGAGTTTCGATTTTGGAAACCCTCTCCATATCCTCGTAATTCCCGGAAAACTACACTTTCTTGAAGCTGAAGCGCTTGTGAAACTTGCACAGGGCCCAATGGGGTTTATGGAAAAGGCAGAATAAGGAAAAAAGAATGAAACTGCTATCTCCTTCCTGGTGATCAAAATGCCTGCAGATTTGGATGAAAAGGTCAAAAGATATGAAGATATGTTAAAAAGAGCACTCCAGAAAGCAAAATACGCCCCAATTCCGGGATCCCACATGTATATCGTTGCAAAGGATTATTACACAATGGCAGAAGCCTATTACAAAGACGGGGTGTATTTTTTGGAAAACAAAGACCCTGTAAATGCCCTGGCCTCTTTCAGTTACGGTCATGCCTGGCTTGACGCGGGAGCAAAACTCGGGGTTTTTGCAGTAGATGACGAAACTCTTTTTACCATATGAAAGAGGAAAAAGAGAAGGAAGTCAAAAAAATGTAGAGGCCCTAATTTCAGAGAGAAAACATAGAGATCTTAAATGGAAGGATTAAAGATTGCAGAACTAAAAATTAAAAGCTTAACTAAAAAACCATATAAAAAATAAAGCCTATACAATATTATTCTATTTGAAGCAGAAACAATTTATATACATTATTCTATTCTTTAGATTCTGTAAAAACTTTTCCTGATCAGGGAATATTCTTGAAAAATGAGTATAATTGAATAATTAAGGTGGACAATAATGAAGAACTTCCATGTGGTACTTGAAGCAGCTTGGTTGGTTAGAGACGTAAAGACGGCTGATGACGCTATAGGGGTTGCAATTTCTGAGGCTGGAAAGCGTCTGAACCCGAAACTGGATTTTGTAGAGGTCGACGTGGGAACCACGTCCTGCCCGGCATGCGGTGAGCCTTTTAGTAGTGTTTTCATAGCAGCAAATACCGCTCTTGTAGGACTTATTTTTGAGATGAAGGTTTTTGATGCCGAATCTGCAGAGCATGCGGAAAGGATAGCAAAATCCGTGATAGGTAAATCCCTCAGGGATATTCCATTGACAGTTGTCGAAGTGACCGAATTTGAACGTTCAGGCGAGAAGGGTGAACAGCAGCAGAAGAGCAAAGCAAGTAAATAAATAGATTTTCTACTGAAAACCTGTAAAAATACCGGAATAGAAGAAGATAGGATGCTGGGGTTAGTTATACCTGAAATTTCATCCAGGCAGGGTTTAAAAAGGCGCATGGCTGAAAAGAGAACGTATAATCTGTATTTTGTTTTTCCTGCATGCTTACCTGACTTTTAAAGACATATCCAACCTTAAAACCCCTGAGCTTCTCCAGAACCCACGAAAAAGAGGACACTATATGGACAGAGTAATTTCTATCGTGGGGCACACTGCCCTTGATTACATCGTAGATGTTGAAAAAATAGCAGGAAAAAACGAATCATCCCCTATCATTGACTACGAAGAATACCCTGGTGGGGGGGCTGCCAATATTGCTGTTGCCATCGCAAAGCTGGGGGGAAAGAGTCAACTGATTTCTCCTGTTGGTACGGATTTTGCAAGCTCTGGATATGAAAAACTCCTTAAAGACGTGCAAGTTGACCTTTCCCGCCTCTACAGGCTTGAGGACCGGAAAATTTCCAAGGCATTTATTTTCACGGATAGGGAAGACAACCAGACAACCTATTTTTACTGGGGAGCCTCTTCAAAATTCAAAGAATTAGAACCCGAACCTGTGGATTTTGTTCATCTTGCAACCGCAGATTCTGTCTATAATGCAAAGATCGCACAAATTGCAGGTTTTGTATCCTTTGATCCTGGCCAGGATCTTGTTACATATTCAAAAGAAAACCTTGAACTTATTCTTGCTCATACCGATATCCTTTTTGCGAACCGGCACGAAATCAGACGAGTTTCGGAAATGACTGGAAAAAGCTTCTCGGAACTCAAGGCCCTGATTGATATTATCGTGGTCACATACGATGCAGAAGGCAGCAGGATCTATACCGGGAAAGAAGAATTTACGATTCCTGTAGTTCCTGTCAGAGCTGTGGACCCTACGGGAGCAGGGGATGCTTACAGGGCTGGTTTTCTTCTAGCCCTTGCAAGAGGATGCTCTCTTTCCACATGTGGAAAGGTGGGGTCAACTGTAGCCTCTTTTGCTGTAGAGAGCCGGGGCTGCCAGACAGGCCTTCCCACATGGGAAGAAATGAAAGTCCGTTACGAAGCCAGTTTCGGAAAGCTGGATAAAGGGTGTTGAAATTGCGAATACCGAAGATGATATGCTGAAAAGTCAAAAAATATATAAAATATTACATAATGATTCATGCAGTATAACCCTGACGTATGAAAAAGATAGTAAAAACATAAAGGAATGCAGATGAAACTCGCAGCACTGGTTTCCGGTGGCAAGGACTCGATTTTTGCCATATATAAGGCCCTTGAAGAAGGGCATGAAGTCACCCACCTGATTAATATTATTCCCGCAAGGGACGATTCCTACATGTACCATTCCATCAACCTCCACATGGTGGAATTAATCTCTGCCGCTTGTGAAATCCCATTGATCCAGCAGCAGTCCAGCGGAATAAAGGAACTTGAACTGGATGATCTGACCCTCGCCCTCAAAAGAGTGAGTGTAGATGGAGTATCCGTAGGCGCTATTGAATCTCAGTATCAGGCAGGTAGAGTGCAAAAAATCTGTGACTCCCTTGGGCTTAAGGTCTATGCCCCTCTCTGGCATAGAGACCCTGAAGAGTTGCTCAATGAGATGGCAAAAGTGCTTGATATCCGGATTGTCAAGGTCGCAGCTGATGGCCTCGATAAATCCTGGCTTGGTCGCCCTATAAATATAAACTCAATAGAACATCTCAAAGCCCTCAACCGCAGATATATGGTTCACATGGCCGGAGAAGGTGGAGAATACGAGACTGTCGTCCTTGATGCTCCCTTTTTTAAAAAGCGCATTGAAATTGTAAAAAGCGAAATTGAATGGCAGGGTGACACTGGCTCCTTGAAGATCCTGGAAGCAAAACTAGTCGACAAAAATTGATTTTCAAGAAAGGCTTCCTGGTAAACAGACTTTTACATTTATTTCATAGTTTAAACACACTGCAATTTTTCAAAGCATCATCTTTTTATTCATATGGTTTTTCAAGCTTGAATCCGGATTTACCTGTGAAGTCTGATTTAAAAAGTCTTTCTCAAAAAATGAAAGTACTGGGAAAATCTCGCCCCGAAGCCGCCGCATATCCCTATTTTTATATAATACCCCGTATATTTAGAGGTAAGGCATCTGGGAAAAATCTATTTCTGTTGTAAACTTCAGCCATTACTTTACCCCCCAACTTCCCTCACTCCCAATACTCAGATGCCCTATCCCAACACTACTTTCCTAATAATACTTTCTTAACACCACATCTCAGAATTATCCCTTTTTGCATCTTAACAAAAAGCTCTGCCCTAAAAGAAAAGATAACCTGAACAATTAAAGGCTGAACAGGAAGTGAATAATTTATATGGCTTGAAAAAAGATTGCAGGGGTAAAGCCCACAGAATATAGTAAATTATTGATGTTTTAAGCCTTTAACGAATTCTTTAAATCTTTGATAAGTTCTTTAAGCCGTATAAGTTCTTTAAGCCTTAATGGTGTCAATTAAATCCAGAATTCTCAGGGCAAAATATGCGCCGTTTGCTCCATTATCGATCCCGACGCTTCCTACAGGCACTCCTGGAGGCATCTGGGCCATAGAGAGGAGAGCATCGAGCCCGCCTAGTTTTGCACTTACAGGGACTCCCACTACAGGTCTTTTCGTTCTGGAAGCCACAACACCTGGAAGGGCTGCAGATAAACCTGCAATTGCGATAAAGACCTTTGCATCAGTACTTGAGATGTAGCTGTCAAGTTCTTCCGGGTTCCTGTGAGCGGAAATAACCATTACTTCGTAAGTGTATTTGCTCTTTTCAAGCACAGATGTCGCACGATTGGCAATTGACCTGTCGGATTCGGAACCCATAATCACTGAGATATCAACCATTTTTAGCTCCTCTTGGGCATTCAGGGAAGGCTTCCTTTGCCACTCAACTCATTCTGGCGTTCTATACTCATTCTGATAAGAATCTCAAAAATATCTTTTATAGACCCCACATCAAGGTTGAGTTCGGTTGCGGCATTCAAGGCCCTGTTGATTACAACCTCATTTTGCTTACGGTCATTTATTGAAGTTCCATTTATTTTTTTTGATTCAAGCACTTTTTCAGCCAGATTCACTCTTCTATCTATAAGGGCAAGAAGTTCCCTATCGATTTCTTCAATTTCTTTGCGGACAGTTCCAAGTTCACTCAAGTGTACTCCTCGCTATATAAAGACATTGCATCTCTGTTATTTATAGAGGTTTCTATAACCCTGCCTTCCATCCCACAGCTTTCCCAGGCAGATTTCAGCTCTTTTACCTGCTCTACCCTCACAAGTGCTGCATAGGAAGGGCCGGTTCCAGACAGGCTCACACCTTTTACCCCGCACTCGAGAGCTCGAAGCATATGTTCCGTACCAAAGCCAAGAGCCCCACAATAAAGGAAACCATTTAGCGTCATGGCTTGTTCGTAGTCACCCTCGAGGGCAAGACCGTATGCGATATCCACATAGGGGGCGATAAGTCTGGAGCGTCTCACATCCGTGTCCGCACTGAAAGCCTTCCTGGCAGGGGCAAATATCAGGACCTTTGATTCTTTTTCTTCGCGCCTGAGAAGTTCCATTCTTCTGTTATCAGTAACCACAATCCCTCCGAAGAAAGAAGCACATGCATCATCAAAGGCGCCTGTTACGGTAACGCCCACTTCTTTTGCAGCTTTTACCCCGAGTTTTACGATCTCAAGAGGGGGAAGAGTCTCACCAACTGCACGAAGGGTTGCAAGAACTGAAGCGTTTGCAGCGGCACTACTGCTTTTGAGCCCGCCTGCAAGAGGGATTTCACTGCTCGTCCTTACCGTGCCAGCCAGTTCAAGCCCGAACCTTTCAAGGGTCATTTCAACACAGCGCTCTATGAGGCGGGCGTCTCCTTCAGGCATCTCTTCGATATAACCCGAAATCCCGATGTCGCTTTCTGAAAGCTCAACCGTTGCAAAGGTTTTTAAATCTATCCCAAATGCTGCACCCTTCCAGGTAGCTATGGCGTTTATTATGGTTCCTGCTCCCGACGCGCAGGCGTGCCCTTCAAGTGTCATCAAGCTCTGAATGCTCTGTTCTTTAATATTTTTTGCTACTTATTTCCAGAGCAAATATAAAGTCCCTGAATGTATGTTATGCAACTTATTCACAAAAAGAGGAATCCACAAATATAAATAGTAAAGTTGGATGCTGCATATATAGAAAATGTATATCTAAATATTATTCCGGAATTACTTCAAAATATTAGCCGAGAATCATTATAAACATAAGAGTAAATTCTCGATTTCAGCTTTAGCAGTTTTAACCAAAAACGGGGAATCAATATCGAAACCAGGAAAGTACAGCAGACAGGCGGTTCCACTTACATCATTTCCCTTCCAAAACAATGGGCCGAAAAAGTGGGAATCGAAACCGGTATGAGGGTTTCCCTTCAAGCGCAACCAGACGGAAAACTACTGATAGACCCTATTCTGGAAGAGCGAACAATCAAAACCAAAAGAATTGATGTGACTGACCGGGAAGTAAAAGCACTGGAGAGAGATATCATTGCTGCATATCTCTATGGATATGACAGGATAGAGTTTTCCTCACAAAGAATACTTGCAGAACAGAAAAAGGCAATCCGCAAGGTCTGCTACAAACTGATAGGCCCCGAAATTATTGAAGAGAGCTCAAGCTGTGTGGTTATTCAGGGTCTCCTTAACCCAAATGAGCTTCCTATCAAAAAAGGTGTACAGAGGATGTTCCTTATTGCAGCATCCATGCAAAAGGATTCAGTAAGAGCCCTTAAGACTGTAGATCACGACCTTGCAGTTGATGTTAGTCAGAGAGACGACGAAGTTGACAGGCTATGTCTCCTGATTTCCAAGCAGTTCCGCTCTATTCTCTGTGGAGGGAGAATGCCGGATTCCGCAGAAACAAGTATAGAAGAATATCATGAGTTTAGAATGGCGGCAAGCCCACTGGAAAGGATAGCAGACCATGCACAAAGAATAGCAAACGTTGCTTCAAAAATACAGCAGCCTGTTAATGATAATATAATTGAAGATATAGAGAAGCTCAATAATGCTTACATGGAGCTGGTAAAGCAGTCAATAGAAGCCCTCTTTGGTGCAGATACTTCTCTTGCCAATCAAATTATAGATACCGTTGACAATATGCGCGCACAGGTAGAGGAATTACATGCATCTATTCTAAAACTGGAATCACATGAAATCATGATTTTACTCGGGACAGTTGTAGATAGCCTGTCCAGAATAGGAGACCTCGGTTCCAATATAGCCGAAATTGCAATAAATTCGGCAATTCGGGACAAATGAGTAGATATCCTGCTAGAGATGTCAGAATTACTCCACAATTAAAAAGATAAAGAAATCTTTCTTTTAATGTAAAATATTCTTTAAGTAATAAAAAATAAAATATATAGCTAAGATCTTAAATTCGGGATAAGAGATTTATCTTTCAATGCCCTGACCTGCTTAAAAGGTATCTTGAAATTTATATAGAGAAAAATAATCTGGAAAGGGCCAGAAAGAGATAATTATATTAGAAGGATACGAAAAGTCTGTTCTCGAGAAAAACAATTTTTATTTTTAAGATTCAATGAATAAAAATAGGAAAAGATATAAAGGAAAGTATCGAACATCAGTACAGATATAAAAAATTTAATACAAGTGAAAAGAGTTAAAGAAGATGTGAAAACCTTCTTTATAAAAAGTTTTTTATTAATTTAATCAGGGAAACGGATGATTAAAAGTAATTTATTTATATGCTGGTGTTATTTTCACGGAGGCACTTTCTATTTTACTATAGAAAGGATCCGAAGTTTCTTATTTATTTCCAGGTATACCGGAAAGGAGAAAGAAACTTCTCCAATTTCCCCGATTCCCTCAGTCTAACAAATAAAAATTATTTACATATATGAATCAGTAGACAAAAAATTACTATAGATACCAACCCATAAAGGAAAGCAATCCGAGAAATCCTTAGGTGTTATGCTTTTCCCAAGGAGGGAAGCTATGAATATGATAAAACGATTTAAGGTAAGCTTTTCAAAAATGTTCAACAAGCTGTTCAAGAAAAAAGGAGCATGCATAGGAATCTACGGCCCCCCCAATGCCGGTAAGACGACTCTCAGCAACCGGATCCTCAAGGATTGGGTTGGAGGCGACGAAACAATGGGTTCCGTCTCTCATATCGCCCATGAAACCAGGCATGCAAAAAGAAGGAACGCCGTAAGTATAGAAGCTAACGGGCATACAATCAGCCTTGATATTGTAGATACGCCCGGACTTGCCACAAAAATAGATTTCCATGACTTTATGGAGCAGGGAATGAGCGACTCCGAATCGAAGAAGAGATCTAAAGAAGCGACAGAAGGCGTGATTGAAGCTGTCAAATGGCTCGATGACCTCGACGGCGTAATACTGGTTATGGACTCAACAGAAAACCCCTATACCCAGGTCAACGTAACTGTAATAGGAAATATGGAAGCCAGAAACCTTCCGCTTTTGATCGTAGCAAATAAGGTAGATCTTCCTGATTCCGACCCAGCCGGTATAAAGGATGCCTTTCCGCAGCACCCCATGGTGCCCGTTTCGGCACTTGATGGAGTCGGAATGGATTCATTTTACGAAGCTCTGGCAAAACAGTTCGGGTGATCGAAATGCAGGGAATTCAACTTGATCTGATATCCGAAGCTAGAATATCTCAGATGGCTTCTATGGAAAAAGTCCGATACATAATCGATGAGGTACGGAAAGGTAAAATCCTGGTTCTTGAAAAAGGCCTGAACCCGATGGAGGAAGCAAAGTTAATCGAGATGACAATGTCAGCAATCCAGCCTGATGTATTTTCAGGTATTGAAATGCAAAGTTATCCTGCAAATGCGGACTCTTCGTTGCTTGGAAAGTTTTTCAAAAAACAGAGCAACAAGAGACTTACAGTGATAGGGCCTGCAAACCAGCTCAAAACCCTTAAGAAAGATCGGAATCTGATCAGTGCACTTGTCTCTGCAAGTAAGTAAACGAAGTGGAAGCAATGTGTGCCCAAAAAACCCAAGATCTGGAAGCTAAAATATCCCCTCCGCAGTCCCTAGGTTCCTTTGAGATGGGCAGGAATGATGTCAACGTAATTTGTACCTACGGGAAAATTGCCGTATGGTTTGGACGGAAGATTCCTGATTACATTATAGCGCAGGTACTCATAGGGATTTCAAAAGTGGACCAGTCTACGGTTCATGAGTTTGAGATAATCTGCAACTTCGATGAAATCACGGAGTATGAGAGTAAAGGGTACACACTCGTGTCCTATGGAAAAACAGCTGGCGGTTATCGCGTAAACTATAGTATTCCTTTTTCCAATAAAAAAGCCCTTTTCCATCTGTCAAAGTTCATACTCGAAGAGCTCCGAAAGGGAGAAGCGCGTAAAGACTTTTACTGGAATGGGAGTGACTGTGATATTCAGAGACTTTATCATGAATTCAAAAACAATATTGAAAACTGGGAACTGAAAGCTATTAATTATAAAACTGAACCGCAAACAAGCCGATAAAGAACCCAGACTGCTAATTGTTGTAGGATACGAAGAACACTTCCATAACTTTATCCTGAATTATCCAAAATATATTTATAGGCAAGTGAAGAAGGGTATCAGGAAGGAGTTTCGAAAGTTATTTTCAATTATTGATTTAAACAAGTAGATAAGGCTCTAACCAATTTATTATTTATAAGGAATCAATTATTTTACCCAATGTTTTTTGGAGAACTTATATGAATAATACTCAGGTAAACGACTGTGAAGATGTAATATTATCAATGAGACTAATCGTAGTAAATCTCAATGATGTAATTGGCAGACTTGACAGAGAAGCCATAAAGGCTACGATCCAGAAAATCCTGGAAGGCGAAAAAATCTTTGTGATGGGAGCTGGAAGGTCCGGGCTTGTTGCCAAAGCCTTTGCAATGCGACTCATGCACCTAGGATTCAGTGCGTATGTGGTCGGCGAAACCACAACCCCTGCTGTCCAGCCGCAGGATGTGGTGATTGCCATTTCAGGGTCAGGGGAAACCCATTCTATAGCTGACCTTGGAAAAATAGTAAAAGATATTGGCTCAACTCTCATCACGGTTACTTCTAAAAAAGAATCAACACTCGGTAGAATCTCAGATATTGCTATGATTCTTCCGAGCAAGACTAAAAACGACCTTGATGAAGGCGGCTACCTTGAAAGAAATATGCGGGGAGATTACAAAAACCTGCCTCCCTTGGGCACATCTTTTGAAATTACCTCTCTTATTTTCCTTGATTCTATAATCGCTCAACTTATTAGGCTTACAGGTGCGTCTGAAGCCGAACTTAAATCAAGGCACACGAACATCGAATGAAGACCTGAAAATCACCAAATAGCAGTGGGTATATTTAAAAACAGTTAATTTGCAGGGATACAGGAGGGCTCAATTTGAAAGAAATAAAGTTTTCAGAAAACGTAGCCAGAATAGACACATCCGGAATCAGGAAGATTTTCGAAGCCGCAGGCTCGGATGCAATTAACCTTGGACTCGGGCAGCCGGATTTTGATACCCCGGAGCATATCAAGGCAGCGGCAATAAAAGCCATAAACGAAGGCTTTACGGGATATACGGTCGGCTCGGGAATTCCCGAGTTAAGAGAAGCTCTAAGTTCAAAGTTCAAGGAGGAAAACGGGTTTTCTGTTTCCCCACAGGAAATAATTGTTACCTCTGGAGCTTCTGAAGCTCTTGCCATTGCCCTTGCAACCCTCCTCAACCCTGGGGATGAAGTTCTCATTTCAAACCCCGGCTTCGTTTCCTACAATGCACTTACCGAGATCCTTAATGGCAAAGCAGTAAGTATTCCCCTTGCAGAAGACCTTACTATAAAGCCCGAGGCTGTTCTTGAGAATATTACCCCGAAGACAAGAGCTATTATCCTCAATTCCCCTTCAAACCCCACAGGCGCAGTCTCAAGCAGGGCAGATATCAAAGCCCTGGCTGAGATTGCAGACGACCACAATATAACCATCCTTTCAGACGAGGTGTATGAATACTTCATCTACGAAGGAGAGCATGTAAGCCCTGCCAGCTACTCTGACAATGTGATTACCGTAAACGCTACCTCAAAGAGTTATGCGATGACCGGTTGGAGGCTCGGATATGTGGCAGCCAGAAAAGAGTACATTGGGCAGATGCTCAAGGTGCACCAGTACATACAGGCATGTGCTAATTCAATCGCTCAGAAAGCCGCTTATGCCGCAGTGACCGGGCCTAAAGATTCGGTCAATGTCATGCAGGAAGAATTCAGGAAGCGCAGAGATGTTCTTGTAAAAGGGCTAAACGAACTTGGGATGGAATGCGCTCTTCCTAAAGGAGCTTTTTATGCCTTCCCGAAAGTCTCGGATTCTGCAGAGGTTGCCTCCAAATTGATCTCAAACGGCGTTATTGTCGTGCCAGGCACAGCCTTCGGAAGCGAGGGTGACGGCTACATAAGAATTTCCTATGCAGCTTCAATGAAAGATATTGAAAAAGCCCTGAGCATCATGGAAAAAGTACTCTGAAAAAGTCTTTTGGAAGAATACTCTGAAAGAATGTTCAGAGATCCCTGTAAAGGGAATACTTTTTTCCTGTATTTCTTTTTCCTTTCTCTATCTTTTTCTTTTTTCTTTTTATTAAAGCTGCGGTTATGATAATAAGAAGTGCCAGTACATTATTATTAAAATTTACAGTATTATCATCGCCATCATTAAAAATATTATTAAAAAGGGAAGTGCTTTTCCATATATATTCCTTTTAGCAAATATATAAATAATCGGTTGATATTATTCCGGGCAACCTGACTTTCATTTTTCAGTCCATTTTGTCCCGCGCTCGGCGCGGCTGGAACCTATCGGCTTCGATGAAAAGAAAGCGCAATCTTCACCTCCAATGGGAAATAAACGAATTAATATGGATACATAAATTAATACCTAAAGTATAATATTAATTAACAGAATCGAAAGAAATAATTGCTATCAATACGTAATTTTTCGTTTTAGGAAGAGAAAAACTTGATTGAGTACAGGCACTTTTCGGCTATAAGAACTAAACTGGGCGTTGGTGGGTAAAAAGCCTGCACCTCATCAAAAACAGTGCGCCCGTTGATCCGAGAAATATTGAATATCATCGTAAAAACAGATTCGGAAAGGGCATATGAAAAAGCGATGCATGCGTCCACTGTTTGTAAATAAAGGAATTTTCGTACTGGTATGTATATTCTTGTTGCTGAGTCCTGCTGCTGGTTCTGTTGTTTCAGCTGAAAGCAAACTGACAGGCTGTTTATATGGAGGATATCAAAATTCAGCCGGGGTTTTTCTAACAGAAACTATCCAGATCTCCCCTTTGCTTTTTGCGCAGGAACTTTCACTTCCTCTGACAGGAAGCAGAGAAGGGAAAAATAAGCACCTTGAGAAAATTAGTCCTTTCTTACTCCTGGCAGCAGGTATTCTTGCAGGTTTCAATCCCTGCCTGCTTGCGGTAATGGCTTTTCTCGCTTCACTCACCCTTGCGCAGCATGGAAGAAGAAAGGAAATGCTCAAAATCACGCTTGGTTTTTCGGCGGGAATCTTTACCATGTATATGCTTACAGGAGTGGGTATCCTCATCTTTGTCAATTTCCTGCCTGAAATCCAGAGAAATTTCACCATAGTCGCAGCCCTGCTTATTGCACTGCTTGGCTGCTGGCATATTTTTGATGCATACTGGCTGAAAAAGCATGCAAGATCAACCTTCAGGACTCCGGAATCCCTGAAGAACTTTATGGGCAGAATGGACAAAAAGAACCTTTTGTTGCTGTCCTTTCTTTCAGGAAGCATGTTCTCCCTGGTCAAAGCTCCATGCGTAGGGGCAATTTACCTGTCTCTTCTGAGTATCCTGGTTACAAAAACCGATGTGATAAGAGGAACGGTATATATGGGAATTTACAATGTCGGGCTCCTTCTCCCTGTAATAGGTCTTGGGCTTTTGCTTGCCTTCGGACTTAGCCCGAAAAAAGTCACTGAATTCAGGGAAAAATGGAGAGTGGAAATAAGGCTGACAACAGGATTTATACTCCTTTTCCTGGCCCTGCTGATGCAGCTTGGAGTAATCTGATCTTAAATGGCATCCTAAAAAAGTTCAATAGAATGTCTGAATTTGATTAAAATAAAAAATGGAATTAGATAATCAAAAATCAGATACTGGATTCTTCGTCCGGTTCTTCGGAAGAAGAGAGAAGGCGCTTTTCTTCAATCATCTCCATAAGCCTGTCCATTACCTCTTCGATCCCTTCCCCGGTAATCGTGGAAATATTCCGTTCTACTTCATCCATTTTTTGGAATTCAGGCCTGTCAGCCTTGTTTGCGACTAGGAGCAGAGGTAGTTCAAAATTTTCCCTAATCTCCGCAAGCAGGCGTTTCTGGTCTTCAATCTCGTACCCACAGCTCTCACTTGGGTCAATCATGAACAATACGACCGCGTCAAGGAAGTGGATCGCAGTGATTGCCTGGCGCTCAATATAGTTTCTCTCGGACATTGGGCGGTCAAGCAGCCCGGGCGTATCCATAACCTGGTAGCGTACTCCATTCCGGATAAAATGCCCAATTGTTACTCCTTTTGTTGTGAAGGGATAGGGAGCGATTTCCGGAGTTGCACCTGTAATTTTCGAGACAAAACTTGACTTTCCAACGTTAGGATAACCAGCAATCACAATCGTGGGCTCGTCCTGGACATCTGGAAGTTTCCTTAAGATATTTCTGGCTTTATTGAGGAAAAGGAGATCCTTATTTATGGACTTGATAATGGATGCAAGCCTTCCGAAAGCCTCTTTTCTAACAGGCTCGGGAATGTCCGAATCTCGGATCTTTCCAACGTAGCTCCTTGCAACTTCATGTATCTTCCTGCTAGCCCAGTCTACGGATGCGAGGGACATCTTAAGTTTTTCCACGCCTACAAGGATATCTGTAAGCTCATAATAGAACCTGGGTAATTGATCAAAACTCGGGAACCTCCTGACTATATTTGCAAGATTATCTGTAAAGATGTTTGCTGCTGTCAGTAGCATGGATTCATTGGCCTTGAACCGGCTTTCCCTGTCTTCGATAGTTTTCCCGGACATTGCTCTTGCTGCCCGCTTGAAAGATTTATTTATTAGTTCATCGGAAGTGGGAACTGTATGGATTTTCTCAAATATCATCATATTCTAACCCTCTGGGGGCTCTGTTAAGTTATATAAAGATTTTTATGAATGAAGAGTTTTAACAAAACAAACACGCAAGCAAAAGTTTCGCAGAGATTCCTGGAGGCGATTTCCTGAAAGGAAATTTATTGCTCGGCTTTGGATTTGTAATTACAAATCCTGTAATAAACTTCAATATAAGGCATAAAACCAGCTGGATATTCAAAGCATAACCGGACTCTTTTTATATTTGTAATAGTAATTTGTAATAGGAATTTATAATCATTAATTATGGTAAATACATACGATAACATACATTATCGATGTACAGTTGTTATACATCATCCTTATAAAGGTATATGAAATTAATGGTGATAATATGGAACTCACTTCGATTCAAAAAGATATTATTATTTCATTAATCAACCTTCAGCGGCAAAAGGATCGGGCAATCAAAGGGGAAGAGATAGCCGAGGTCATCCAGCGCAATCCTGGAACTATCCGCAACCAGATGCAGTTATTAAAGGCCCTGGGGCTTGTGGAAGGGGTGCCCGGACCAAAAGGAGGGTACAAACCTACAGGAGCAGCGTACGATTCGTTACGGATCCAGCAACTTAAAAATGAGTCAGTGGTTCCTCTCTACAGAAACAATGTGATGGTTAACGGAGCTACAGCCGCCGAAATTAGTTTTACGACCGTCAGGAATCCTGACGCCTGTAACGGAGTCATTCGTGTAATAGGAAATACAAAAGACTTTGTGATGGAAGATAAGCTTCAGGTGGGTCCTACGCCTGTAAACCGCCTGATAATCCGTGGAGAAGTTACAGGAAGGGATGATACTAACAACTCTATTCTTTTCAATATTACGGAAATGGTTTCTCTTCCTAAAAAGCATGTTAAACATTATATGAAGTATCCTCCCTTGCTTGTGAACCTGAACGCAAGTATTCAGGAAGCAACAAGGCTTTTTATCCGGAATAACACTCATGGAACCCCTGTGGAGGATAAGGGGAAAATCGTAGGGATAATTACCTATACGGATATCGCCCACGCCATTGCCCAGGGAAAACCGAATGTAAAAGTTAAAGACATTATGACAAAAGAACTTATCACAGTTGATGGGGATATGCAACTCTATGACGTAGTAAAACTCTTCCATAAATATAATGTAGGAAGACTTATCGTAACAATCAATGGCGTACCCAAAGGAACCCTGTCAAAAACCGATGTCCTGAATGAACTTGCAGTGTACTAAAAATTAATATTTCTCAGGGCTTCTTTAAAGAGCGGGATAAAATCCCGCAAAAGCAGCCGGAAAAAATACCAATATTCTCAAAATATCGCGTTGTCTGCATTTTTAAACTAGGAGATAGAAAAACCTTCAGGTCTTCAATCCCTTTTCATGCTTTCATGTCTGGCACTGAGTTCGGCTGCGATTTCATCAAGGGTGATATTATTTGCCGCAAGCATTACCAGAAGATGGAAGATAAGGTCCGAACTTTCCGAAACGATTTCTTTATGGTCTTCATTCCTGACTGCAAGAATTGTTTCTATTGATTCCTCTCCTACTTTTTCAAGAATTTTATTCATGCCTTTGCGATGGTTCAAAAGCTTGCAGACATATGAACTCTCGTCATAGTTCTGTTTCCGGTCCAAGATAATCTCGTATACCCTATTCAAAATTGATAAATCAGCATCCTGCATTCTAGCACCTGTTTATATAATATACAGAGAAATATTTAAAAAAGTAAAAGCAGGAGATTTTCAAACCTTCCTTGGATCAGTAATTTCTCCGGTCAGGGCTGATGCTCCTGCAGTTGCAGGGGAAGAGAGATACACAAAGGATTCAGCACTTCCTTCTCTGCCTTTGAAATTGCGGTTGGAGGTTGCAAGGCCCACTTCTCCTGCACCAAGCAGACCGAAGGAGCCACCCATACAGGGCCCGCAGCAGGGAGATTCCACGATTGCGCCTGCATTCATAAGTTTTTCTATGTATCCGGCTCTCAACAGTTTCATGTATTCGGTTCTTGAGGCGGGAACAACAAGGAGGCGTACACCCTTTGCCACAGGTTCGTCACCCATGATATCTGCCATGACCTTAATGTCTTCGAACCTGCCGTTTGTGCAGGAACCCATAAAGATCTGATCGATTTTCGTGCCTTCTACCTCGGTTACAGGCTTTACGTTATCCACATTGTGCGGGCAGGCCACTTGGGGTTCCAGATCAGAGACATCGTAATAACGGACCTCAGAATATTCCGCGCCCTCATCGGATTTCCAGTATGGATCAAACTCATAATACATAATCCGTTCTTTGAGATAATTTGCAGTCACTTCATCGGCTTCGATGATTCCTGCCTTTCCTCCCATCTCGATTGCCATGTTGGACATGGTCATGCGTTCGGGAATAGAAAGAGAATGGATTGTTGAACCTGCAAACTCGGCTGCCATATACCTTGCCCCTTCTACACCGACGTCACCGATCAGGTGGAGGATAAGGTCTTTTGAGTAAACATGCCTTGGCAGGTTACCTTCCACTTCAAAGCGGAAAGTCTCGGGTACTCTGAACCAGAGTTTGCCTGTAGCAAAAACAGCCGCCATGTCAGTAGACCCTACACCTGTAGAAAATGCACCCAGAGCCCCATATGCGCAGGTATGCGAATCCGAGCCAACTATAAGGTCACCTGGAAGCACATGCCCTTTCTCGGGAAGAACCTGGTGACAGACGCCCTCATAAACATCATAATTTAAAATACCTTGTTCCTCAGCAAATTTTCTGAGCATAATATGATTTGCTGTGGCATTAATCGAATCTGCAGGAACCTGGTGATCAAATACGATCACTATTTTCTTAGGATCCCATACTTTTTTTTCTTCTTTATCTTTCATTATCTCGTAAAAGCCTTTGACTGCTAGCGGACCCGTAATATCATGTGTCATTGCCAGGTCTATATTTGCCAGCACGAAATCCCCGGCTGTTACGGGATTTCCAGAGGCCTTCGAAAATATTTTTTCCGAAATGGTCATCGGACGATTTTCATTACCAGACATCCCGGTCATAGGGAATAACTGGCTCTTTCTAATAAATAAATTTAATTGATGGCACAGAGCAAACAAAGGCAAAAAAATCTTCCAGGTGCATGAAACGACAAATGTGTTTAAATAAAGATTGTCTGATCGATAGTATTACAGTGTTGTTGATTTTGTGCTGTCAATCAATAACTTTAGTACTTCCGGTGCTATCATGAACTATATAGGTACATGTACCATTTTCCAGGCTCTTCTTTGCAAGCTCTGGGCCCTTTTCCCCTCTCCTGAAATTTACAAATTTTTCATACATATTAAGTATGTCCTCAAGTTCCGAAATGTACCTGAAAATGAGGTTTTCTGCCAGCTTCTTGTTGTCTTCTGCGGATATAGGATATCCGAGCCCTTCACACTCGCATATCTGCAATCTTAGCTCTTCGATATAAAACGGATAGGTGCTGCACAGCATAGGGCGCACTTGATAGGCCCGGCATTTGTTTGTATCTTTTTCAAGAAAAATACAGTCTCCATTTTTCTTCCTCCTAAGTAACCACCCAAAGGCATGAATATTGCCCTCGCAATCGATATCCTCCTGAAGAAGCTTAAGAAACTCAGAGGAGACTGGTTCTTCATTTTCTTCCGGTACCCTAAAAGAATCGTTATGGTTATTTTCTTCATCCTCTCCAGGTTCATCCGGGATAGTGATATCCGGCACAAGTGGCCCTGCGACCTCAAGTTTTGAAAGGCCTGTATATTTCCGGATTCTCTCGATCTCGGAAGGGATTAGTACTACCCTATTGTCCCCGAAAGCCCGCCTGCAGCATTTTCCACAGTGCTGGCAGGAGAAACCTATTTTCCGGATTTCAGTTGCGAGCTTTTCAGGATCAAGCTTGCGGGCCAGTTCTATTTCCTTGTTGAGATTGGCAATAAGAAGCAACTGGTAATTTGTTTTTCCGGACATCTGTTTATTGCCTGCGCTGGAATCTTCCATGAAAAGACTCGTGTCCTGCAGGTACATCAAATTAACGCAGGAAACAATTAACGCCAAGAATATTCGAAAATGCAATTCAGGAAAACTTTTATTCGGCTGACAATGGATCATGATAAGAAACTATATATCAGGGAACCCGGCTTAAACTGAAGTTTATATGTGGCAGACATTACTCACAAAATTTGAAAAATATCCTGCTCAGGCAAAAGTGCTTACGCTGCTCTTTGAACGCGGGTTTCAGGTGAATAAAGAAGGAAAGGTCACTTCCGGAAGCATTGAGATAGCACATACACAGCTTGCAAAAGAAGCAGGTGTTGACAGGCGAGTGGTTGATGCAACCACAAAGACCATTATCTCAGATGAACTTCTAAGCAATATTTTTAAAAATGTTCATTCTATCCCTTTTCTCAGAGACGTAGCCCCTTCCCTTGGCCTGGGAGTAATCATTATTATCCCGGAAGATGCAGCCCACCCAGGCATTCTTGCAGAGGTTGCAGGCCTTATCTCCAAAAATAATTTGAGTATCCGCCAGGCTGTCTCGGATGATCCCTATCTTACTAACAATCCAAGACTCACCATTATCACCGACCAGAAAGTGCCTGGAAATCTCGTGGACAAGATTCTAAACCTGCCCTCAGTCAAAGGAGTGAGTATCTACTGAATTCTCCTCTATTAAATCACCATATAGGATTCAGGAACTAAAGAAGAAATGGAATAGAGAACCTCAATCAAACACTGTTTTTGCTCCTATCTGAACAATCTTTCCCTAAATTCTTCGCCTT
Organism: Methanosarcina baikalica; assembly: GCF_031461075.1. Taxonomy (NCBI): domain Archaea; kingdom Methanobacteriati; phylum Methanobacteriota; class Methanomicrobia; order Methanosarcinales; family Methanosarcinaceae; genus Methanosarcina; species Methanosarcina baikalica. Next base: position 30,012 of record NZ_JAVKPK010000028.1, read on the forward strand.
ACGGCTCAGGATTTCGAAGAAGGTGACTTTCCGCCTTATTGTTATAAAACGGTTGTCTTCGTGCTTATTGACTTATTTTCTGCCCCTTTTAAGCACCGAAATTACCGAAGATATCCCTAATCCCAAAAAATAATGCAAGCCATAAAATATTAATTAATTCAGTCACTGGCACCGATTCCTCTGCAGAACTGTTAACAATAACTATAACATTTGGCATCTTCTATTACGGTTTCAGTTCTCCAAGAGGTCGGTATAGAGGACAAGAGCAAAGGCCTTTACAGGTTCTAATATCGAGTCAACAGCAAAATGTCGTATAAAATTAATTGCAACTATTCAGAATCGTTAAATCTTTGAGTATTGACGCGACACTAGTGTCTAGGAAATTTAGTTATGAGTCATCAGAATTAAGAAAGGGACTACGGATGAGGACTTGTTTAAATATTAATGCCCTATAATTAAGTTTCCAGGACACTAGCTTTTCCTTGCTGATAGTCCTTGCATCCCTGCACCCTCATTTCAACTGTTTGAGTCTGCATCTTCAGTATATTCTGCATTAGCAGTATCTCCCGTATCTCCTGAATAACCGATCCTTTATGCATTACCTGTGCTATCAGTAGCCTCAACCTGAATAAGATTCATAATTTCTTTTGAGTCGTTCCCGTTTTCATTGCCCACTGTCAGGCCCACCGTATAATTTCCTGGAGACGTGTAAGTATGTTCCGGACTTTTTTCAGCGGACTGGTTGCCATCCCCAAAATCCCATAACCGACTAGTTACATTTTCCGAAATATCGACAAACTCGACCGTGAGAGGAACAGATCCTCTGGTAGTGCTGGCACTGAATTTAGCCACTGGCAGGACGGCAGAAGGCTGAATTGCCGGTTTCAAGACGGTAACGACAACGCATGTTGAGGAACTGCCATTTTTATTCTTTGCCGTAAGAGAGACTGTATAGTTCCCCGGACAGCAAAAAGTGTGCCGCGGGTCCGGGCAGCAAGATTTCTTCCCGTCTCCGAAACTCCAAGATAGAGAGTCTTCATTTTCGGAAAAATCAACAAAATGAACGGTAAGAGGAACATAGCCGCTTGTCACATTGGCACTGATTTTGGCCGCAGGGAGTATTGGATCAGAAGGACCTGGAGCCTTCAGAACATTTATAGTTACATATGTCGAGTCGCTGCCATTTTCGTTCGTGGCATTTAGAGTGACCCTATAATTGCCTTCATTAAAGAAAGTATGCAAAAAGTCAGAAGAGTCCGAAGTCTTCAGGTTTCCTAGATCCCACATCAGTGAGCTGGCATTTTCGGAGAAATCGATAAACTCAACTGTAAGGGGGGCATATCCGACTGTCACATCGGAAGTGAAAATTGCCTCTGGTAACGCCGTAAGTTCGGGAGTGAAATTCATTAAAGGCCTGTAATCAGTACTGTTTGTCCGGTGATTGATGATATATGCCATGTCACCTATGCCGTCTCCATCCTTATCCTGTCCTGCATAATCACTCCAGTAATTGCCTGCAGTACGGTTCCAGACGTTGAATTCATTCTCTCTGGCGTTATTCGTGTTATTAAAGCAATTGTTGTATATTGCGTTGCCCGCAGAAGCAAATGACTTAATGCCACAATCGATGTTCGAATATACTATATTATTGCTCAAGGTATTATTGTCGGACTTAGACAGACAGATCCCAATGTAGTTTTCCGATATATCGTTATCACTTATAAAACAGTTCTGAGCGCCATTGAGGTAAATCCCGCATTTGCTGTTAACTATTGAGAAACCGCTGATTGTCACATCATGGGCAATTACGTTGAATGCGTTGTTCTCTTTATTCTCTCCGATAATAACAGTATTATCGGGATTTTTTGAATCCGAGATTATTGTCAGGTTATCCTCATTGATTTGAACACTTTCTTTATATTCTCCGGGTTTTACAAGGATAGTGTCACCTGAAGATGCTTTATCTACTGCAGCCTGGATCGATCCTCCGGGAGAAACATAAATATTTCCTGCCGCCCCAGTTTCTGATATTAGAATCAGAGCCATAAATATTACAAATAAGCAGATCCATCTGAAAGTTCGAATTTTTGTCATTTTAACCCGCACATTAATCCAGGAATTTATAGAATTATTTCTAAAAAGGATGACATATAAAATTGTTGATTTAAAACAATATTATGAAACGGAAATAAAAATTAAAGTACCCAAAAAGATTCTACCGGGGAAAATCTCTTTACGAGGTTATTCACCTTCAAATAATCCCGCGTATGGAATCTACTAGATAAAAATAATTTTGGCATTGGTAAATAAAAATAGGGCATTGGTAAATAAAAATAGATATATATACTTATAACCTATATTTCTGCATGAATTGCCCAAAATGTAATAGTTCCAGTCACAAAAAGAATGGCATAGTTGGCGGGCGTCAACGGTACAAATGCTCTGATTGTGGCTATAACTATACAGTAGAGATAAAATCAACTGCTTTTTCCGCTTCTGTAAAAAGACAGGCTTTGCAACTCTATCTTGAAGGATTGGGCTTTCGCTCAATAGGACGATTTTTAGGGGTAAGTCATGTTTCTGTCCAAAAATGGATAAAGAAGTTTGGTCAGGAGTTAGAGGAACTAAAAAGCGAAAATGAGATATCTATTGTTGAAATGGATGAAATGCATACTTACATCGGTAACAAAAAAAATATTGCTGGATCTGGATTGCTGTTGATAGAGTTGGGAAAAAGTTCATCAACTGCTCTTTTGGTAGCAGAGGAACGGAAACTGGACAACTACTCTGGGAAAAATTAGAGAAGAAAGAGATTGGAGAAGTGATGACAGATCACTGGAGGGCATATGCAGAGTTCCTTCCTGAAACGATTCATACTCAATCCAAAGCAGAAACGTATACAGTTGAAGGATATAACAGCATATTGAGGCACTTTCTGGCAAGGTTGAGAAGAAAGACAAAGTGTTATACGAAGAGTCTTGAAATGCTAAAGTACTCGGTTCTTCTATTGATGAAATACAGAAATAAAGAGTTAACTATGTTTAGTTAACAATGCCAAATATATTCCATAAGTATGGTTATTTTCAACCCAGAAAGTAATTGAATTATCCTGCTCTATGTTATAACTAAGGAATTTTTTGGATGTATTATCGTAAACCTGTGTGTTTTTTCCAGCATTTGTGTTTACATTTACAAGAGCAATGGCACCATTTGTGCGTGCATCAAATATGACAGAATGTTCAGTATATTGAAGGTTCTCAAAACTGGCATCATATGTATTTCGACTTATTTGACTATACTCATAAAAAGACACTATGGATACATTATTTGAATCATAATTATCTACCCAGTTTCGAAATTTTGAGCGGCTAATTGAATATTTTATAGCTGGATCCTGATCAAGTTCGTGGGTAAAAATAGGGTGTACCATACCTGCTCTGGATGCCGGTTCCCACCATTCCCATGTGTCATCGTCCAGATTTCCAACATCTTTTTCCGCATGAATTCCTAGGTCTCCATTTCTCCATAACATCCCTAAGTTTTCATATGCATAAATTGCATGTGTAACAGTGTCTCTATTTCTCATAGAGCACCAGCTTGTTGGTTTTCTCCCGAATATCTCATAAACGTATGAATATCCTTCATCCATTACCTTATATGCCTGTTCAAGTGGTAAGCTATTCAATTCTTTAGAGTAATGTACTCCTACATCCCATGAATTATTGATGACCAGACTGCGCAAATATTCAAGATCCGTTTCATTGCACTGCTCAAGGATCTCTATATCAAACCATATCGTTCCTTTATTTTTTTTGCTGTTAAGGTAGCGTATTCCCTGCTCTGTTGTATTTCTAACATGCGGCCCATCAAGTCCAAAAGCCAGCATTCTGTTACTTCCAATAGCAGTTATGAGCTTCCGATTTGCTGTCTGATTTATACTGTATATATCAACATCCAGATGAGTTCCTTTTCCCAATATAAAAGAAGTGAACTTGATGTATCCGTTTGAAAAATCCATGTACGGTAATCTTTGCCTATCGGTGTTATAAAATGGGGTCACGATACAGTTGCCGTCTTTTGCTAAAATAGTATTTGTTTTATTGTATCCATCAAACATGATCTCAAAATCTGATTTTTCTGCCGCATTCCCGATGTATATGGTTTCAGATCTAATATCCTGAGAAGAATCTTCAAAATAGCTTTTTAATATAACATTATTATTTATTTTTTGAATAGTCAACTTTGACCCCGGGCTATTAAGCTCAACAAAACTTTTGGTATCATCCGTCTTTATATCTATCGAGATTTGATAGGTACATTTAACCATTGGTACAAGACTACATATGTAAAGTGATCCTGTTTGCCTTGGCTGCTCTCTATAGTGAATTAGTGGTATGGAAGCAGCTTCACAGAATCTGTGAGTCTCTGAAGATTTCATTAAATCCACTGTATATCCATTTACTCCAAATTCTAAAATAGTGTCTGCAATCGGAAATAAACTATAAAGAGATAAACGGGAGCTTCTTGTGACTTTATACTTTAGTGCTTTTGAAATATTGAAAGAAATCTCTGATTTCAGCGTCCCGTAAATTGCAGAATATAGTTTGTCATAAATCTTATTACCCTGAAGTTTTGCAATAAAAATATTGTTTGGAACACCGTTAAATTTAGAGTAATTTTGTGAAAATAAGGTGAGAATGCCCAGACCAATATGCTCAGGAGTTTTTGGAGTACCTTTACTAGGGAGAGCTTTAGTTTCTCCAATACATAAACTACTTAACATAAACAACACTGAGAAAAAATTTTTCAAACGATGACGGCTGTTCACTAAACCACCACATCAATTTTGAGACTTTTTAATATCTTCTGGAATCACCAAGATTTACCATGAATTCCACTAGCAATTGACTGTAATCAATCAAAAACTCCAAAAATAATAAAAAATCTCTCAAGTTTATATCTTATTTTAAATTTTGACTCGATTATTTTAATTCAATGCCCAACTAAACAGCCTTTTAAGTCCGAAATATTATTGCATGATATTTGTATTCGTAATACATTGATTGTACACAAATCATTTCAAAACCATTTTTATTTGCAATTTTTTTAATTTTATTGGGGTTATGGGAATACCCGAGAATATCTCTTGGACGATTTTTCAGGATCGCCGATATTATAGTCCGAAACTCGAAACCTGTTTTGCATAAAATTTTGAAGCCGTCCACGTTTTGTGAGAATAGCCCTATCTTCCACAATGGGTATAAACGGGAATCCATTATGTCAAAAAATACGAGTTTACCGCCTTTATTCAGATGCTTTGATGCCTCAAAGATAAATTTATCTATTTCTTGAAATGTCAAGAACTGAATAACACCGGCTGCAGTTATTCGGTCAAAAGAATAGTCCAGGTTCTCCCAGAGTGTTTCATGGTCAGCAAGAATAAGATCTATGTTTTCAAGCTTTTTTTTCTTGATCCTTTTACTTGCTTCTTCTAGCATAGATTCAGAAAAATCCACCCCTACAAGCTGTTCATACTGCGGAGCATAGTAAGTAAGGAGCTCTGCAGCGCCACAACCGAAATCAAGAAGTGTTCGACCTCCATCCAAGTGGAACAATTTTTCCCTTGCTTCCATAGCAAGAAAATCCTCCGATGAATATCTGTGCCCTCCGTGCTTCTTGTCCTTAAAAAAGTCTTTCCAAATATTTTTTGGCCCTACATATTTTTTGGACTCCAAAACCTTGCTCATTTTCAGATCTCTTCCTAGGCAATCGATAATGCACACATCTATAATATTTCATCTGTTTATAGGACTGACTCTAACTATCTATGAAGGAAACAAATAAATTCTGAAACTACTCGTATGCGCACAAGTATTTATAGTTATCGAATTGAATATTTTTCTAATTATCTTGTAATTATAGCAAAATATAGTTTCCAACGCAACTTATTACACCTATTAATGCTTATATTTTTTTATGGTGGGGAAGGAACAAATTCCTGAGTCTTTTTAATTTTTACTGGATCTTCTTCAATTTTGAAAAAATCAAGAAATTTCATTATAATTTGAGTAAACTAATCTACTCATTTTGAGAAAGTTTATTCATTGATGCAAGAACTTATATAATTTTTTTTGTTACATGCCCGATTTTTATGTAGATTTTCATCAGCTACCGCTATTGAAAGTTTCCATTTATCCATTATCCATACTGGAATCTTGCCCTCATTAAGGGAGAGAATCCTCTCCCTTTACCAGTGCGGAAACACTGTTTGTTGAAATAAGTAAACAAATTGTAACAGAAATTAGTTAGCCCACTATCAGTTTTGAATGATCTTGCTTTGTCTACGATATCACTTATCAAGGAAAAGACTTGTTCCATTGTATTATCCGTTTCTGGTGTAAAACCCTTTTTCAAGAAGCTTACATTCTTCTTGAAAATCTCTTCTGCATAAGAAATCGCTTTTCGAGACGCTTCTGAAAGTTCCAGATTATAGTCCAATTCTCGTATCTTTTGAAAACATACAACAGCACTGACAACAGTATCCGAACGTATTAATTGACATATTTCATTGTACACAAGCTCATCATTTTCGGGAATATTTTTGGTAGATCTGAATTCTTCAATATATCTCTTGCTAACGTTTTTCAATTGATGGAACACGCAAAAGGAGTGAGCTACTTCAGGGAAGACACTTTTTACAGCTCCAATGATTGCTTTATCTTCGTCAGAAATGATCTTTTGTATTTTGCCTTCCGGAAATCGGTTTTTTGTTCGTATGAAAAAAGGAAGAAGAGCTTCAATTGTTGGTAACCTGTCAGTTATCTCAAAATCCAGAATTACCTTTTCTTTTGTAGCGATAACGTAAACATATTGATACCGCATCTTTTTCCATTCTTTTATTGTAAGTTCTCGTCCTATCAGAGTTTCAAATTTCTTTTTCCATCCTTTTTTGATCCAATCTCCATCTACATACAACGTTTCGTCAAAATCAGTATTTTGATCTGAAAGTTCTTGCCTCGAAATTGCTGCCTGTTTTTGTTCATACAACCATAATGAAGAGGCACATGGAGCTCGTCCACATATATCAGTCAAACCTTCGGTATATGTTTCGCCTATTCTACAGGAATTGTGAAGACTGCATCTTCCATCGTATCTGACAACAATTTGTTTGTCATAGAACTCGTCGCTGTAATTTGCCGATCCAGAAACACCAACGATCTGATCATGAAAATATTTTTTACAATTAGGACAAATCCAGTATGTAGTACTGCAGTTTAGGGTGCCATAACTCGTGAGAAGTGAACGAGTATAGTGAGAGTTCACATTTAATTTAGCGCCACAAAAATCACAATGAGTAGGAGATATTAAAGAGAACAGAGAATGAAAGTGATTTTCAACCAGCAATTTTGGCAAAGGAATTAAGATATTGCCTTCAAATAGCGTTTTTACAATTGAATTATCGATTGATTTATTTCCTCTTCCCATTAAAAATAATTTACTCAATGAAATTTAAATTGTATTGTTTTGCACGATGGAGAGAAATAAGAGGTAGACCAGAAAATAATAAAAAGTCTCTCCTTTATAGACACAACATTTTCCTTCTCCGTCTGTTCCCATCTCTTTATAAGAAGAGCCCCAATGAAATCTCTCATCAGTCTCTTAAAATATATTATGTATATAATTATCCGGGTATGAATTTTTAAGAGATCCATACAAATCACTTTTATGTGAGTGAGACTGTTGGTGAGATCATCTTTGACAATTTTAGTATTCCAAACATTAAGGAACTCGGAGAAAAATCATATAGACAGTATTTTAGACTATACAATTTTTTTTGAATTCCTATGCTTTTACCTCTTCGACTTTAAACTCACTGCCAACTATTTTTTCCATCATAAATCCAATGCATATAAATAGCGGTAGTGATATTAGCGTCCTCAAGATTGTAAATTTTATCCCTAGGTAGCCTATCTCTATTCCCAACATAGGTAACTTCATGGATGAAAATGCTCCTAAATAAATGAAGATGTTCCTTACAGATGCACCTTTTTTAGATAGAATATAAGCAACAGGAAATGCTCCATAAAGAGGGCCTGCCTGAAGCATTGCCAACAAAATAACTAAAAAAATACCTTTAACTCCGGATTCTCTACCTATATGCTTTTCAAGCATCTCTTTTGGAACCCAAACATCAAAAAGTCCAATTATTATGAAAATGAAAGGAATAAATGAGATCATTTCTATAAAAAATTCCTCAAAATTAGAATATATAACAAGACCTGGCTTAAATCCTATAAAATATGAACCTGTAGAAAAGATAACAAACAGGATAACCCACATATAGTTTTTCAGGTATTTCTTCACATTAACCACCCCATCAAAATGCCTATTATTATTGCCGCAATTAGATTCAAGACGTTCCTCACTATTGCTGCTTTCTTACCAAAATATTTGATTTCAAGAGGCAATGTGACGACTCCAACCATCATCATAGTAGTCATAAAAACTGCAACAACAGCGTAAGTTGCGCCTTGCTTAAGTAAAGTAGCAGCCAGGGGATATGAGATAAAACCGGGTATTAGAGTAATTGACCCGATAGATGCAGCTATTCCAAAACCATACCAGCCAGAATTAGCTCCAAGATACTGCACAATTAAAGAATCCGGGATGAAGAAAAGTACTATGCTTATAAGAATTAAGATATTGAGAAACGGATGGAAAATGTTGAAAAGCATTTTTCCGCCTTTTTTCAGACCCAGAACTGTCTTCTCTTTATCCAAAGTAAAAGATAGAAATAAAATTATCCCGGTCAATAATCCAAAGATAATAGTATTGCTAAAAACCATTTTTCTCCGATCCTTTTGTAATGTGCCTAATTTTCTGCTGAGGAATAAGAAAACGACTTTTTAATATCAAGATATGTTGATATATTCGATTATAACACATAATATAAATATCTTACTTCAACTCTGCACGTATGTATTAAAATTATCAGGAAAAAAGGTAAAGGGATTGAAACCAATTAATGAAAATAAAGGCTCTGAAGTTATAGTCTTCAAAGTAAAAATTAACATTTCATAATCTGTGCAAGAAACGTTTATAGTCAACTTATCAATTAACAACGCGATTCAATACTATTCTGGAACTGGGGGAGATAAATGACTCTTAACAATATTTTCCAAAAAATCCTGATTGCAACAGACGGGTCTAAGTTCAGTCAAAGCGCCGTACTTCAAGGGATAGAACTTGCAAAATTTATGGGTGCGAAAGTCTATGCTCTTTATGTATTGAATAAAAACGCATATGTACCTCCTGTATTGGAAACACCGATTCATCTGGGTCCTAAATGGAATGTCTTGGAGGAAACACTACGCCAAGAAGGAGATGATGCTATCCAATATGCGAAGAAGGTTGCAGAGGATAAGGAAATCGATTATGAAGGTGTGGTTGTAGAAGGTGACCCTGCTCACGCAATCCTGGAGTTTGCAGAGCAGAAGAAAGTAGATATGATAATAATGGGAACCCTTGGTAAAGGTGGATTAGAAAGATTTTTACTTGGAAGTGTAGCAGATAAGGTTGTAAGGCACTCAAAGATTTCTGTTCTTGTGGTTAAGAAACAAAAGTAGAATTAAGGATATAAGCGGTTCTCTATTGAAAGGTTAGACGTCACCTGTATAAGACTTACGAAGTTGTTGGCTCTCCAAACATATACAAAACAAAAGAAGCAATTAAACCAGATATTCACCAAAAATGGAGCAGCCAGCTTTCCTTGTTCTTTTCTTCCAGTTTCAGAAGAAAAGTCTGGCAAGGCCCGTTGAAAGAACAACAAGTACAAAGTGAGAAATGAGGAACAGAGTGCTATTGATCTTAGTTTAGAGCGTGTCTTAAAATTAAATTTGGCTCTATAATTGGGACAGGACTTACACAGTTATGGCAACTATCAAAATTCTTCATCAAATGTCGTTTACTCACCCTCAAAGCGGCGGAGAATTAAATCAATAGGCTCTATTTCAAACTTCTTCGCACCAATAAGACAAGATCCTTCAAAATCACATGTCCAGATGGGGTATTCTGAATATTTATCCACAACATCTTTAAAAAACTCTCTAACTGGGAGTGAACGAAGGTTAATATATTTGTCCAGTTTTAGATCCAGGGTACCATAAAGCACTTCGGTTAATTCGTTTAGTAAATTTAACAGCACCATGGTTCGTTGGAATTCTGGATTCCACAAACCAATTTTTTCTACAATCTCGTTAACCTTTATATACTGCTCATACTCCCACATTTCAAGTATATCATTATTGAAATGTTTGGATACCATTTGATAAACGCCTGGAATATTAACTATTGATTGAGGAATTTCCTCGTTAAGAATCATCTCATTATTAAAATGTTTGGACACTATTTGATAAATGCCTGGAATATTAACTATTGATTGAAGAGTTTCCTCTTTAAGACGTGTGTAAAGAATTCTGTCAAAATCACCCATTGTCATTTTACTATAGTTCATGTTATCTCCATTGTTTAGCTAGCTAACTACAAGTTTAAATCCTAGTGTCTAAGAAATTTAGTTATGAGTCCTCATAATTAAGAAAGGGACTACGGATGAGGACTTTTTTAAATATTAATGCCCTATAATTAAGTTGCCAGGACACTAGTATTCGTGGGTCTTGCTAGCAGATGTATAAACTCATAATGTGTAAATAATAATATGAGTTACGCACTTGAAGTACAAAATTGATAACGTTCGGTGTTGAGACCCGTTTTGTATTTTCTATAGTTGGAGGTTTAATTCTATTGATTTCTCCGTTCAACCGCGTAAGTTCTATTTATCTAACATATCTAATGAGTTCCGCCTTTGGATTTAACTTTGTCAGGCACCACTAACGACTTTTTAGTTATTAGATATCTAACAGCTTTCTGGGGGGTTAACCAAATAAATTTTAATTTCAAAAACCGTTGAAATGGTTCTGATAAATCATATAAAAGCCGACTCCTAGAATTACAAAGCCTGCAACTTTTTTTAACGGGAAACCATATTTTGAAATTTTCTGAAGCCTTGAGGAAGAAAAGCTTGCAGAATAAGCAACAAGAAGCATTGGGACGGAAAAGCCGAGGGAATAGATGAAAAGCATCACTGCTCCATAAACAATTTCACCCGAAACAGCAACCATTGTGAGGATTGAACCAAGTACTGAGCCGACACACGGAAGCCAGACAATCCCGAGAGAGAGACCAAGTAAAAGCCCTCCGAAAAGGCCCTCTTGTTTGGAGTTTGCAAGGGATGAAAAATTTCCAAAAATATTGAAAATATTGAGATCAAAGATCAGCGCAACGCCCATCGTAATAAGAAGAATTTCGGCGAAGATATTAAGGTAACCGAGATAAGCCGTGAATGTAGCCCCTAAAATGGAAGTAATGATTCCCATGCAGGTGAAGGAGATAGACAAACCTAACACAATTGCAAGTGGTCTGAATTTTCCTTTCTCAGTTGAATAAGCAAAAACAGCCGGAATTACAGGCAGAATACATGGAGAGAGCACGCTAACTACCCCTGCAAAAAAAGCTGCGATGGGAAGAAAATTGGAAAACATAAGTTTACACCTCTGTTTTCCTGGATTCAATAGCTTTCTCAAGAGTCTCTGAAATGGTTTCTTTGTCGGCGACACCAAGGAACCTTGCGCTTGTTCTGTCCTGGCTTTTGCTGCCGTCCTGCCGCATATACATGTATTTTCCGCCTTCAATATCCGTAATAATACAGGTATCTGGAATGGATCTTACTCCAAACTCTTCTGCAAACTCGGGGTTCTGTTTGACGTCAATAAGCATGAATGAGGCAGAATCCTGATACATTGGAAGTAGCTCTGAGAATATCTCTTCCTGTTCTCCACAGGGAATACAGCCCTTTGAACCGAGTTTCAGTACAACAGGACCTTTTTTGAGGGCTTCATCAACCTGGCTCAGGTTCGTAACTTCAATCAATTTCATTCCGCTGCCTGAATCGCTAATGTTCTTCGTAGTTTCAGCAGGCTCTGATTCATTGCCGGAATCATCCAGATCCGTGCAACCTGAACTGAAGAGCAGGAAACAAAAAATCGCTAAAATCGAGAGCGATTTTATCAAAGGGAAGGGTAAAAAAGGAATTCGTTCTTTACCTTGTATTCTATGCAATCGCTTCATTATAGTCCTCCAAAATCTTCATATTCTATTTTTATTAAGAAACAGGAACGGATTGTAAGATATCAAGATATATTGATATATTCAAGTATAACAAATATTATAAGTATTTCGCTCAAATTACATGAGTTCACTAAAAACTCGAGAAAGATAGTTGCAGTGATGAGCTCGATTAATGAGAGTAAAGGTTCTATAATTGATAAGACAAGCGAGGAATCAATCTATCTTCCCTCACCTCAATAGCTACAATCGCAGCTATTTCATCTTTCTTTAGAAATACCACCCTCAAAGATAAGCTCATAAATATTTTTGTCGTAAACATTTTCCCAGTCAAGTTGAGACTAGCTGCAATAAATATTGTTACTATAATTGCTTTGGAGACCTCTTCTCTGCTTATTTTTCGGTTCATTGCTCGCTAAGAATATTCATCAATGCAGAACTGGTACATTCTAAGAACAGAAAATACAACAGCTATAAGTTCTTTGGTTTTGAAGTCCAGATAACCATCTTTAAAAATGGAATTTCTCATCTGTCCGAAAGCTTCCAAAGTTTCAGCTAGCATTTCGTTCAATAATAACATTTAAATCTCCCCCCTCACAATTTAATAAATATACAAACATATAATATGCAATATAATTAAACAATTTCAATCACGGTGAACTTCTAATAAATTATTTCCAATTGTAAAGTTGCAGGACTTGGGAATAATTAAAGTAAAAAATGAAGGAAAGATGAGGCTCTATTCCATAGAAAAAGATAAAATCAAGAAGATTCTGAAAGTTGTTGAAGAATAACTTTTATTCCATTACTTCAGTTAAAACTCAAAACCTATCCGGCCTGAAAATCGTAATAGCCTGAAAATTACAACCTAATAAAATGATATAATGAAATCGTTTTCCAGGCAAAATTCTATTCAGTATCCACATCCCCTAAAAAGAGAAAAAATTTTGCTTATTTTTTCCAGGTCATCACTTATATTTTTCTAGGTTTGCTCTTTCTTGTAAAGTTAAAAAATGGTAGTTTTCAGCTTTTAAATCACGGATCAGGACTTTAAGGTTTCCGAGGGCTTTTTCTCCAGTATTGAACTTGCAATCCAGACGTATAGGCATGTCTGACATGTCCACAAATTCCCAGGGATGCACAAAGATCACAGGAGCTTTTGAACGTTTGAGCAGCGGGAGAAAAAGGGCTGGAGGCAGCCTTAAAAAAGAAGAGGTAATCGTAGCAGGAATCCTGATTATTTTGCCTTCTACTCTGCTTCTGGGAAAAGGTGGTTTGTATGCTGCAATAGAGGAATCGTACAGGAAACCCTCTTCTTCCAGGAATTGAAGATAATTTCTCGGGAACTGGAGATTCGGAGCCCTGAAAGATACCAGCCTCTTCTCAAACTGCCTCAGAACTTTCCCAGCCTGTTTAAGATCAATTCTGGCTTCTTCCTCTTTCATCCGGTCAAAACGTGCATGGGTATATCCATGACAGCCAAGCTCGTGTCCTTCTAGTGGAATTCTATGTATCATGTTCGGATACTGCTTCGCCATCGTTCCGGTGACAAAGAATGTAGCTTTTATCCCTTCTTTTTTGAAAAGATCCAGCAATTTAGGCAGTCCCTCTTCCATACCTCTCGTACTTGTAAGCATGGGTGGGCAGTCTTCTTCCACATCAATTGTTATTGTGATATTTTTCATAAATGACACTTGTATATACGGTGGTTGTCTGCTCACATATTTTGTCCCAATCATAATTTGAAAGCCCCTGTAGAGCCTCCCTGGCAAATGAAGCTCGCCGGGCCGGAGTTTCGATTAGATTCCGGAGGAGGGATGAAAATTCCTTCAGGCTATCTGCAAGGTAGCCATTTACGCCGTTTGTGATGATATCCGAGACTCCACTATTATTCATTGCCACAACAGGAACATTTTTTGAGATTGCTTCCAGGATCGAAATCCCAAAGGCCTCATTACTGGAGGGAAGGGCAAAAATATCTGCCTTTTCCAGATATCCCATTACTTTTTCCCTGGATATTTCCCCTGTAAAATGGAAGTTTTCGGACAAACCGGATTCTTCTACCCTTTTTTCCAGTTTTTTTCTAAGTGGGCCATCTCCTATCATTATAAACATCAAGTTTTCATGTTTTTCCAGAAGGGAAGGGGCAATGTCCACAATATGCTGAACACCTTTCTTTTTTGTCATGCGTGCGGTCGTGACGATTACAGTCTTTCCTTTCGTATCTACAGGCAAGGGAACTTTGACGATGCTATCTTCGGAATCAACGCCATTAAAAATCCGATAAATAGGTTTTGCTGTCATTACCTTTGAGTCCTTTTCAACTGCTGAACTTACAGCAATTACAGCATCGGTATTTTTTAGAAGCAACTTGCCTGCAAGATAATAAAGAAGGCGATATGGCGTATTTCCCACAAGGGAATGGTTGGTAACTACTACAGGAATTCCAAGTTTCCTGGATGCGACAAGAGCAGACATTCCAATAGGAGAATCCAGTCCATGGGAATTGACAATTTCATAATTCCCTTTTTTCAAAAGGCTGAAGAGTTCTTTATAAGCATTTGGCGGGAGAAATAGATTTTGCCCGGGTAAAGGTCTGCCTTTGATCCTTATCACTGAGACTCCATCTCTGATACTATATTCAGGGACACCCGGATGGCTCCTCGTAATAACGCTCACCTCATGGCCTTGTATGCTCAGGGTTTTGGCAAGAGTATGCATTGAATACTCGATTCCTCCGACCTTTGGAAAATACCAGTCACTTATCAATGCGATTTTGTGTTTTTCCATATCTTAAACCCTCCGTAATAAAACAGGTACAGGAATCCTATCACGCCGCTGAGCCCAAAGGAGATAAAACGCTCGAGAAAGACGAAGCTACTTGCTTGAGCGAGTGGTAACCCGAAATAGAGAAGAACAGAGATCAGACCTCCTTCAACTATTCCCAGCCCTCCAGGAGTTATTGGCAGGCTTCCAAGCAGCAGGTATAAAATTGAAACTGTTGCAATCAAATGTAGAGAAAAAGGAAGGTTCAGAGCTAAAGCAATCAGTTTGAGACGTATTATATCAAGAATCCAGACTGCAGAGGATAAAAGAAGAACAGCAATAAAGGATTTGTGAAGCTGTCTCCAATTTTCATCAATACTCTTGAGAAGTGATGATAACTTTTCTCGGAAAATCCATATTACTACTCCTGCTACAAGGAAGACTGAAAGCAATAAATAGGTTGAGCTTAACGTTAAACTATTTTTTATGGGTAAGAATTTGATCTCTAGCGAGGGGAATGAGTATAGAACATAAATTAATAGCATGGAAATAGGTATTGCTTCAACCAGCCTTTCGAAGAGAATTGACACGAAAGCATTCGTATAACTTATTCCATACGTCTTGTTAACCCAAAATATCCGAAGTGGTTCGCCTCCTGCCCTGCTTGCCGGAGTTAGATTATTTGCGAATATTCCTCCGAAAATAACTGGAACAAGATCTGTGGCCTTGAGATCATATCCGATACAGGAAAGAACCTGCTGCCAGCGGACTGCAAATAAGTAAACACTCAGAAGGTAGACTAAGAACGCCAGGATAAAATAACTTATTCGGATTTCACTGAGAATTCTCAAGCTTTCTCCCAG
The DNA here is from genome assembly GCF_031461075.1 of Methanosarcina baikalica. Classification (NCBI taxonomy): domain Archaea; kingdom Methanobacteriati; phylum Methanobacteriota; class Methanomicrobia; order Methanosarcinales; family Methanosarcinaceae; genus Methanosarcina; species Methanosarcina baikalica. Next base: position 45,821 of record NZ_JAVKPK010000028.1, read on the forward strand.
AATAGGTGCGAGATCTATCCAGTAGGTGCGGACCAGAAATACCCCTGCTGTGAGCAGTAAAAGGATCACAATGACTTTCTTCAAGATTACAGGGTTCAAAAATACACCTTCACAGGAGTTCAGAGTGGGATTTTATTGTAAATAGTTTTCCATTATTTAAAGTCTGTTCCGATACGAAATTTTCCCTAAATTGAGACTGATTTACACTCTGGAGCTGGCAGTTTTCCCAATCGAAAAAAGAAACACTTTAAAAGTGTTCTTTTACATTCCCGAAGTTCGTAACTAATCAAAAGATATCTCTCATTTTCTACCCCTAATACCCATTCTAGTTTTAGGCTCTTTTTATATAATACCTGTCATTAGTGCCTTTTTTTTTTCTGTTCATATTGAGAGGATAAACGTATATGCTATACAGAAAGCTTGGCCAAATGGATAAAACAGTTTCTATAAGGGTTTCGGTGTCATGCGGCTTTAAAAGGCATTAGTATTGTCATCATAGAGCCTATTCACGGAGGATGCCTCGTCAAACATTCCTCCCGAAATCCAGAAGGTCTGAAATTTTGCAGGGATAAAGCGAAGCCCTGTGGAATAAAGCCTACGCTATCTCTGCGATTAACCTTAAATAAATATTGTTCTTAGCGGCACGTCAGCGCTGGCGCGGGTAAAGACTAATATAGAACTTACAGCTGGAGGTTTCCCTTATTCCATTGAAATAGAAGAAAAGGACTGAGTTCAAGGATGAAGGGAAATATACAGGTCTAAAACGAGAGTTAACTGTACTGTGTGCCAGTACTGCATGCCTTGTCCTTCAGGAGTAAATATTTCAGAAAGCTTTAAATATCTCAATAATGCTGAGATGTTTGATCACGTGGATGATGGAACATTTTTATACAGTGGTCTTGAAGGTAAAGTTTCAAGCTGTACGGAATGTGGACAGTGTAAAGAAAAATGCTTTAAAAAACTCCTATTAGAGACGTACTTAAAAAGGTTGCAAAATTATTTGAAACTTAATCCTGAATTTTTCTTATTCAGGAGTATTTCAAATTTCTCCCCTGCTTTTTTCCTCTGGATATTACCTTGCTTTAATTTTTGGCATTGGTAAACAAAAATAGG
>NZ_JAVKPK010000029.1:0-43301 GCF_031461075.1 Methanosarcina baikalica
AATATTTTACTTATAATAGAATAGTAAATAAAAAACTATTTGTTAGACAATTTATCTTAATGTTAGACTATTTTTGGGCAGCTGTATTTCGTTGTGTACCTAACAAACTTCCATAATTTGCAATTTTTCCAATCCAGTTTGAAAACAGATTTTGACGTATCTTTTCTATAATCTTTACTTTATAAAACTTTAATTTTTTAAAATGACTTTATGTAATATCTTAAATATAAGATCAAAAACATAAAATAGCACGTAAAGAGAAAATATAAAAATGATCTAAATATCCACACTAAATAGCAAAGATCCATATTTATAATAAAAGTAAAATATAAATAAATGGCGTTTAGGGAATTTTAATGACTCCTGCAAATATACTCTTAGCTTCTTCTATCAATACAGGAAGAGTTTTTTCGATTCCTTCTCCTTTGATTTCAAGGATAATCTCGGCTTTTCTATTAATGATTTCCCTGAAATAAAGAACGAATTCTCCCTTTTCGTCCGGAATTCCCAGAATTTCCCGGCCTGTAGATTTTGATATCGCCTTTATTGTAATACCTGCAAGAAGATCCGGCTCTGGCACAAGCGGGTCAAGAAGGCCTCTTAGAAGTGTTATCCTATCCGGAAAAGGATACAGAGGCTTTGGCTTCAGGACAATTTCGACAACAGGTTCTTTTGAATTTACGAAAGAGGAGGTATCGACTATCCTTTCCTCGGAAAAGTAAAATTCGGATTTTACGCTTAACGTATACGTACCTTTTGGAAGTCCAGAAAAGGTATGGTATCCACTCAGGTTTTTCAAAGCTTTTACAGTTGTTATTTTTTCCCCATTCAGCATCACCCTTACCTCTCCCAGAGGTTCTTTTTGCGTATAGTCATCAACAAGCCATACTGCAAAGGACAGGCTGAGAGAAGAGGGACAGGAAAATACGTACTCTTGCCTGCCCTTGCCCTCGATTCTTCCCGTTTCAGTTATGGCTATATACGATTTGACAGAAGCCACTTACTTCTCCCTCCTTTCGGGCATTTGCCGTTGAGGGCCTCCTGTAACCCTGCTGGTTTTCTTTTCACTTGAAGATTCGATTCTCACTGGCGTTACCTGATAGCATACCGAAGGCCGGAAACTTTTGTCTTTGAAAGTGCTCCAGATCTTGGTTATGTCGTCCAGGCTCAATGCACTGTTAATTATGTGCAGTTCAGTATCATATGCGGAAAGGCTCCCTTTCAGAACTGAACCTGTAAGGATAGGGTTATCGTGCAGAATCTGCATAGCTCTTCCCAGAATTCTGTGCTCTTCTGCGGTCCTTTCGGTTCTGTCCTGAATTCCAGAAGAAGGGTATGAGGCTAGCATGTAGTAAAGGTCAAGGTCAAGGGGCGGAGCTCTGAGTTTCGAAGGCCCAAGAACTTCCATATCCAGGTTTCTCAGGTGGATGTTTTCTTCAACCTGGAAGAGGAAAAGGGAAAGGCGGATATTGTCCTTGCCCTCGATTTCTCCCGGAGACACAAGGGCTATCGAATCCGAAGGTATGATATCCTGCATGTTTTCTCTCAGGAGTTCTACAAGGGTTTCTCCGACATCAGCTATCGCCGTATAATCCGACATTTTCATATCTCCTGCTGCCTGAATTTAAATAACATCCTTTACCTGTTAAGAAGTCCATCTTTATAACTTTCGTTATAATTTCTCTTCATAAATATTCGTCATTTTACCAGCTCATAATAAGCTCCGAAATCCCCAGGGGTGCAGATTTTGCCCATTTTCTGGAATTCTCGCTTCAGAGCTCTCAGGATTTCTTTCATGCCTATAACTCCGGAACCGTCCGCAGCCAGAACTGCGGCAAGCAGGACAATATTTTTTATATTCCCACCTGTGAGCTTAAATTTTGAAAGGAAATTGAAATCCACATCTTCCCCGATCCGCACTTTTTCAGGGAACATGCCGATCCAGATTTCTTTTCTTGAGGCTTCGTCAGGGATTGGAAATTCCACAGCAAACTGCAGCCTCCTCAGAAAAGCATCATCAAGATTCTTTTTATAATTGCTTGCAAGGATGATTATCCCTTCGTGCTCTTCCATCTGCTGGAGCAGGTAGTTTACCTCGATATTTGCATAGCGGTCGTGGGAATCATTAACTTCTGAACGCTTCCCGAAAAGAGCATCGGCTTCGTCAAAGAAAAGGATTGCATTGCCGATCTCAGCTTCCCCGAAGATCTTTTTCAAGTTTTTCTCGGTTTCCCCGATGTACTTGCTTACTATGCCGGAAATATCAATTTTGTAGAGGTCGAGCCCAACCTCCCCTGCGATAATCTCGGCAGCCAGAGTCTTGCCTGTGCCAGAAGGGCCTGCAAAAAGGATATTCAGCCCTTTCCCAAGCGAAAGTTTTTTATCAAACCCCCATTCGGAGTAAACGGTCTCCTTATGCCTTACAAAGGCACAGATCTCCTCAAGCTGCTCTTTTACCGCCGCAGCGAGTACGATATCCCGCCATTTCCGCCGAGGATTGATTTTTCTGGCAAGAGAGTTGAGTTTCAAGCTGGAACGGTTCCTGCAGGCCCTGTAAAGGTCTTCCGTAGTAAGAACTGCTTTATCCTGGCCCCGCGATGCGACAAAGCCCTGCGCAGTCGAAACAGCGTCCCTTATCTGGCCGCCGCTTAGTTTGAATCTGGCAGCAAGGTTTTCTAGCTCAGCCTCTCCTACACTGTTTTCAAAGTTTTGCAGAAACAATTTCCAGAGCTGTTTTCGCTCCGCAAAAGCAAGCAGGGGAAAAGCACAGCTTATAAAAGTATTATTTTTCAGGACACTTCCAGGTTCCCACAATTGTCCAGCAGATAAAAATACAGGCCCTCGAAAAGAGTCCAATGCCCTGACAAGGCTTGAAAGGCCTGACCCGGAAAAGCCAGATCTTGAGAAATCGGAAACTGAGAAACCGGAGCCATAAGTGCCGTAACCTGGGACAATACTTGAAAGCCCGGAATCCAAATCCTGCCCCTGTGCACCGCGCCCCCATAAGGCGTCAAAATTTTCAAGGAAAACCGCCCCATGCTGGAGGAGAGCTTCTCGCAAAATCAGGCTCAGGGCCTCGCTTTCCCAGCCTTTTGGAAATGCCCCGGCATCTGCCAGAAGCAAATTTACCTTAAATTCCTTGCAGCATGCCTCAGCCGCAAGCTTTTTTCCTGTTCCAGATGGCCCGTAGAAGAAAAACATTAGCCTAGCGTTTTCCTCAATTGTCCGTTTTATCGCTTCAAGAAGGCAATTTTTCTGGTCATCTGGGACAATAAGATCATCAAAAGACCTGACAGGCTTTACAAGTGTTGAAAACCTGGCAATTTTCGGATCAGTTTCATCCGAATTCAGCAAAAAAGCCGCTATCCTCTCATCCAGTTTGACAAATCTTGATAGCAGAGGAGGATTTGCATCCGCACCGTCCCCGACAAGAGAGATAAGTCTGTTTCTCAGCAGAGGGGCAGAAGGGGAAAAGTGCTCCCTTGCCTCAAGTTTTTCCTCAAGGCCGGCACAGAGCAGATCAAGTATCATTCCCACCGATAGCTGTTTTTTTGCTAGATCATTTTGCAGGTAGGTGTACAGCTTTGCAAAGCGTCCGTCAAGTTCCGGGGCGAGCGCTATTAAAAGGACATCTGTTTCAAAAGGCGTCAGGGAAAAAAGTTCAGATAAGGTGTGCAGCCTTAATTCAATTCCTCTTTTCAGGCTCTCAGCTTTTTTCCTGCTGATCGTTCTTTTCAGAGCATTAATTTCCTCAGATTCCAGCCCCTGCTCCTGACAAGCTACAGAGCCACAGCATACAGCCTGTAGAATCGAGTTTGCTTCAGCCTCCGATATGAACATGCCTGGAAAGTTCGGTCTGTCCTTTCCAGCCTCAGATTGAGTTTTTTCAAGGAAGAGCCGAATAAGCATCCCTATACGTGCCAGTTCTTCCTGAAGGTGCTCAGGGCTGTTCTTGTAGAATTCTTCAGTTAAAACGGGAGTCTGCCTATTTCCGTTCAAATACGAATTCGGTTTGTGGCCCTGGCTTTTCGCAAATTCAGCGAGATCCTCGCAGTTTATGGAACTCATTTTCGGTTTCCTGAAGGGATTTTAAGTTAATTTACATCCGCAAAATGAAAATATTATGATCTTATGATCTTTCGGGAGCTTACGGATTTTTTACAGTTTAAAAGTGATACATTTTTAATAAACTTAATCTTTTGTTAAAGAGCCGATCCCAAAAATTCAAAATTAGCTTCTTTTGGTCTCGTATTTTGAGTGGCCAATTAAGTTTCTGATCCTGATAAATGGTCATAATTCTAAAAAAGGGCAGTATCCTTGAACCGGATCATCCAGGCCTCCACACTCCCAGAACCCAATGCTCTTACCCTATGTCCCTCCATGATGCCATCTGACCAACAACTGCGGGGCAAAGGGTGCTTTGCGGGCAGTGACGAACCATCTGCGTAACAGTCTACGTTGTGATATGTCTTCCGGGCTTGAGATTGCCCGAAAAAACGTTTGTACGGTTCGCTGGGCGTATCAACCGGCTTTATGAGCAAGGTGTGGATGAACTCCGTATTGGGGATACGAACGGCGTTGGTTTTGGATTAGGGCTGGCCTGTGAATCGAGGTTAATTTAGTGACTTATAAAATTTGCTATGTGTTAACTCAAAATACACCATGAAAAATTACTTGTATGAAAATTATAGGTACAAAATGCAGTTTTGATCTTAACAGAGATATCATCCAGATCAAAAACAATCATTCCATCATCCCTTAATTCGCTTTTGTTTTCTATTTTTTTCGCAACAACCGCGAAATGTTCCTGCCGTCTTTCATTGCTCCAGTACACATATTTTAACTTCTCTTTTAGATCATCAAATATCTGTCTTGTATTATTAGCTGTCAGAGTCTGCCATTTACATTCAACAAATATGATCTCTTTTGAGCCCTCATTCAATGCAACAACATCGATCTCATAGGTATCTGCCCCTTTTTACTTTCCAGAAATCTTACCCCATTGCCTCCCGGTTCTTTCAAAAGAAAAGGGTAATTTACCAGAAATGTTCAGATCTATAATGTACTGTTTCGCAATATCTTCAAAGATTGACCGAGATACTGGTCGTATGTGGTGTCTATTCGCAAAATCGCTGCGTCCCTGTTTATTTCGAGGATGGACCTTGCTGGATACACGTATGTATACCAGAATTTCATGAAATTGTCTGCCAGGGGATAGATGGAGCCTGTCTTTATATCTTGTGTTTTTTTAAGAACTACAGCCCATTCTTTGGTTACAAATCCAATATTTATAAGAACGCGCAAATACTTCGGGAGATTCTGGACAGATATGCCGGTTTCGTCTGAGATTTCAGATACCCGGTTCCTGACTTTTGAAATTGTTTCAAGGATCAGTTCATAGTTAGTCGGGGTCCTCAGTTCTTCCTTCAATAGAAAAGTGGCTTCATCATAAAGAAAAGTCGCTCTTTGCAGTATGTTCTTATTCACATTATCGATAAACGAAAGGTTTTGATCAAATTTGTTAAGGTATGCAGGCACACCCCCAAGACAACCATAGATCTGCACCAAATCTTGTGCACTTTTTTGTGGGAAAAAATGAGTGACATGGGCGAACTTTAAAGGTTCCACGTTAATCTGCCCGGTTCGTCTGCCATACAAAGGAGATTTGTATCCAGGAACCTCATGTTCCATCATCCCTATGCCTGAACCAGGAAGAATTACCATGACGTTGGCATCGTTAAGATGCAGGTCCTATGCCGCCTGAAATGAGGGCATTGCCGCATTACTGCCCTCGATTAAGTATGGAACCTCATCTATAATAATAACAGGCTTGCCTTTTATTTGCCGGGCAATGAATTTGAGGGCTGCATCCCATTTGTGATCTTTGGCTGGTATATACCGAGCTGTTCAGATGCCTTTTCCAGAAAGTCTTCTACCTGTTGCTCAAGGTTAAATTTCCGGGATAGATAGTAGACCGAAGGTTACTGCAAAATTTTCTGGGGCATTATCTTTTCGAATACGGCTCTCATCTTCCCTGAGTGTGAAATAGGATCAAATCTACTATTGACCCTTATTGATACTATTCTGTATTTCTCCTATTCGTTTTTTAATTTTTCTGTCATATTTTTTAAGCATCGAAACTCTTCGTAATATGCTGCTGACTGTGCTGTATGCTTTAATATTAAACTGTTCGCTGATGTTGTTAAGGTTCTCGCCTCGTATTTGGCGTAATAGATAAACGGCAATATTACGAGGTTCATTGCTCCAGGATATTCTATTCTAAGTGGACGTGACATGTTGTGATATATAACATTTTATCTTTCATGAGTCAATAGTAGACTTGACCCCATTTATCTCCTTGAACAAAAGAATTATTTTTTTGTAATGGGGAAGTTTATTCTCTTGACAAGGACCTTTTAATGGGTGACCCCTTTATATGTATCTTATCTCGTTGGATAAATCAAGAAAGAGGAGACTATGGAGAATTTATTGAATGGTGAATGATAAAAGCGGCGGCTTCAAGCACTTTGGGGATACTATGCCTCGTGTGTCTCATTTTGGGTATCGTTACGCTGGCATTGTTCAAGGATGCTCCCGTTGGTGCAAAGATATCTGTATTTGTGTTGATGTTCATTGGTGTCGTCGGTTTTGGATATGTCATCACAAAGCAGCAACTGCCGAATTTGATGCCAGAGAAGCCGCGCGAATTTATCGTGGGTCAATGGCAAAATGAACGAAAAATGGGCGATCTTGAAGCAGGCTCAATCATCACGTACTTCGAGGATGGGACTTTTTCGGGTATACATGATTCGTTCGTCAAGGGGCAAGGCGTACGTACCAACTAAAGGGGACATGGGAACTCACGCAATTGGCACCGAACAAAGGACGGCTCGCTCTGAAATTCAACAACGGCAAACAGTGGCAAGGCACATTTAATAAAGTTTTCGTATGGGCATTCATTGGTCATCGGTTAAGGAAAAATAACTGTCAATTGGATCGATTTCCACAAAGTTTGTTAATTATTCATTGATACTAAGCTGGAGTTAAATATCGATTTCAGTTTAAGCGCTCAAAATATGGGCTTGATCTTTTCATTGAAACCTTACTTTGACAGTATCCACTAATTGATATTGAAAAATTTATCCATTTTTTTTCTCAAATTGATTTGACACAAAGCTATGAATTTGTCAATTTTTATAATATTTCTAAGGAATAGTGCCCATTTTTGTTACAATTAAGCTATTGATCTTGTCAAAATTAGCAAAAATATAATTTCGGAGTCCATTTTTCACGAATTTTATTGTAAGTGTCAAATTCTTCAAGCTTTTTTTGATGAATTTTGTGGATTTATGCTTGATTTCCTCAAATTCATATCGCATCAGCGATATGAATAATTGAGCAATAAATCCCAGTAGAATAGCTCCATAAATACTATTGTCTGACCAAACCCTTAACGGTTTAATCTGTATTTCATTTTTAAGTGAGTTGAATATTTTCTCGATAGAGTCCTTTTCCCGATATATTTCCAATGCCTTTTCAAGTGTCAAATTATCATTGAAATCGAGACATGAGGGCCTTAAAATTAACCAATGGACTGCGTTTGGGCATTGCATCCCTCTCATGCCGTGCTTTCTCGATAAACCTATCAGGGCCTTTGCCCAATATGTCCAATTGTTTTTCCAACACGATGTCCGCTAGAGGACGAATATCCTCTGGTATGGTTAACCCTTTGCCACCCTGATTGGTTTGTTCGCCGGCAGCCTTAAACACCCGGAATGGTCCGTGCCCTAGGTCCCTAGGCTCAGCCACTTCGAATTGCTTTTTTCCAAGCGGCTCCCCTTCCGGCGATTCGGTGGCAACATCTAATGCACTCAATGCACTCTTTCTTAGTCGCTCAAACGCGCGGCCGTGCCAGCTAGTTATAGTATTAAACCATTTATCTTTGGGCTTTTCCAATAATCCTTCCATGTTCGTCCGGACATTTTCATTAAAAGTTTCCGCGTAGATTTTACGCAAATCTTCAGTTTCTTGCATAGTGCCCATGCACTGGTTTTCTACCGCAGCTGATTTCCCCCCTCTGCTGTAACTTATGAATTTGTCGGTGAAACTTCCTGCATACTTTGATAAGTGTTCACTCGGCCCTACTTTCATATCCAACACTATTCCGCGCTGTGTTCCCCCGATGTATGACTTTGTGATATCAACCATATTGTAAATAAGATCACCTTTCTCTTCTCCACTTTTTACAGCCCGAATAGTATCGTACATTTTTAGTAGCACCGTCCGTGCATCGTTGAGTATGGCCTTCGGGCTTTTCGCATCCTTTACATTTGCATCATCCTTTAACTGAGTGGACAGGTCTATCACATTGGCGTCTTCCTTGGAGACTCCCAAATCTTCATGTTGTACTGTTTTTCTGTCGAATCGTAATGCGAAAATATTAACGACGTGGCCAAGTGCTCTCCAGGAGTAGATGTTGAATTTCTCCAAGTTCCCCAGTTTATTGTCACCGAGCCATACGTAATTGATGATCAATGGGCTGGCGGCCACTTGCTTTCGGACTCCGGCTGCTTGGGAATCCATGATGCCCATTTCCTTCCGCTTATCTTCTTGCTTACCCTTGTCGACTAAATCCAGTGGAGATGCTGCTCCGCCACTCTGAGCATCCACTTTCTTCAGGACTGCTTCCTGGGCCTCCCGTACTGCTGAGGCGAGTACTAGCTCTATTCTTGCAGGTTTTGGTGCCGGTCTTGCTTTCTCTGATTCTGGTCCTGGGAGTTCAAGTTCTGCCCCCGCAGCCTCTGATTTTTGCCTTACAGTCTCCTCTGACGTCACTTCTGCCCAATCTAACGTTTTCAATGCTTCCCTTATTTCGTCCTCAGAAGTTATGATTGCTTTCATTTTCTTGAGGGCATCTAATACATTCAATCTTGTTTTATATTTATTTAATTCGGGGTAATTTAATGCAAAATTTTTCAGATAGAGCTGGGTAAGTTTATCTAGAGGACTTTTTAACACGCATTGTATTGGAATTGCTTGCTCCTCTTGGTGACTATTGTTAGCTACTTCTTGCAGCCTTCTTTGTGCAATAGCCTTTGGTCGATCATCCACAAACCTAAAACTTTGTTTCCCATTGCTCGTCTTCTTAGCGACATCATTAGCAACCGCCCTACTTTTGTTCTCTTTCAGCTTCTCTACTTGTGCATACTGCTGTAGTGCCTTCTGCCCCATAGAATCCGCTTCCGACTCTAACGTCCTGCTATCGTTCAACGGCATCGCACCCAGTTTGCCTGTCGGCTTTACCCGCCCCTGCATCTGCTGCACCGCATGCCACCCCTCATGCGGCAGGTGCTTCTCCTGCCCCGGCGCCACATGGATCTCCTGCCCCTGGGTATACGCAAGCGCATTGAGCTTCGCGGGTTTGGGTGAGCTGTACTGCACGCGCACACCTGAGAGATCCATGCCTGAGAGGTTCTCAAGACCCGATTTCAGGTGATCGGGCATGCCGGTCAGCTCCGATGCAAACTTACCTTGCAGTGGTTCTTCTTCCTCTGGGATCTCCTGCCTCTGCATACATGAAGGACATGCTTTTTCTTCCTCCGAGATTTCCTGCTTCTGAACTGTCGCCTGTTGAGCCGTGAAAGAACTTCCGATACTTGAAAGCAACCTGCCGACTGCTTGATTTCCAATGGTACGCTGAAGCTGCATAATGTCAGCATGAGTGAGTGATTTCGGGTTGATTCTGGCACGCTGGATAATAGAATAAGGATTAGATGAGGGGGTCTGGATTATTGGAGTCGGTTGCTTTTGAAAAATAGTATTCGTTTTCTTGGATTGCTGGATTTGCTGGTGCTCGGGCATGGGTAACGTCCCTGTGGAGGTTGAACGGCTGACTGTAAAAATTTTCAAAAAATTGATGATATATGACTTCGTTACAGTATAAAAATGTTCCACTTTTGGTAAAATTTCTTCGATTTAAAACTCCGTTCGGGCTCTGAACAAGCCACTGCCTTCAAGCCTTAATCCTTTTTCCCACATGCCTCTACCTGAGTAGACCTTCTCAAATTAGCTCCGAAAATCGGCATTCTAATTTGATAAGCACTTCTCAAAGTAAGATCAATCCGTTCAAAATATCAGTTCATGCCAAAAAAAGCATTACTTTCTATTAAATTTTATTATTGGAGTTATTAATGTTTTTTCCATAATTCAGTGGAATTATTTGTAAAAAAGTTAAATAGTCTTGAGGCTGATATACAACCTGACTCTTAACAATTAGGAGTCTGTTTCATTCAGGGGACAGAGTTTGGTTATCCCCTGCTGCCTCAAGCCAGGGCGGGTTAGTCTTTTTCATCCCTCTACATCTTCGTTTCAAAAGCTGCTTGCAACAATTGAGAAGTCCCTATTACTTTCAAAAAAAGATTACATAGGTTAATGCTAATAATACATGGGCGCTTTCCATCAGGCATTTGAATTTTCCCAATGGACGAGTGGGCTGGACGGCCTGCTCGTTCCCCAAACTTTTCGTTATTTTTCCTTGTCATCTATTGTATAGCTGTTCTAAATACTGGAATATCGAGAAATAAGTTCACTTTAGCGTTCACATTTCTCACAATAAGAGTAATTAAGAGAATTTTTATATATAATTTAACGTTCAAAATAGCTTTTTTCAGCTCGTCAAATTAAAGGTAGCAAGACGGGTTACTTAAAAATACGGATGACGATATGCCACTTATGTGGCGTTGTCATCACTTGAGCCGCTTTTTGCAGGTACGGGATCTGCAGGAATGTCTATAACAGTTTTTGAGGCGGTAACGTTCGTAAAACTCGTACTAAAGTTTACAGCAGGAAGTATCTGCTCCTGCAGATCAGATACAGGCACAAGAGGGAGGTAATCTGTAAAATTGGTTCCATTATAATTTAGATCTGAAATGCCATTTTCATCCGCATCCGGAGCTATCTCAGAGAAACCTGTCCTGTCCGGGCTTGCCCAGAAGTTGCCTCCGAGATAGGGTCCACCGACAATATTTGTGCCTTCAGTCCTTTTTATATTCCAGGTATTTCTCTTATTTCCGATGTCTGCATTAAAGATATTATTGAGATAATTATTGAATACAGTGTTGTTATCGCAGGCAGGACACATGGAAAGGCCTGAAACATCGTTCGAAGCAAGAATATTTCCAGAAAGGATGTTATTATCAGAGGAGTTAAGATGAATACCCCAATTGCTTTCTCTAATTATATTCCCGGAAATTATGTTAGAATTTGAGTGCGATACCCAGATACCGTACCTGATATTCTCCGAGATATTATTACCTGAAATTATGCTCATGTTTGAGTTCGTCAGATAAATACCCATATCGTTTTTGTTTATCGTGTTATTATTGAGGTTATTGATGCTTGAATTTATAAGGTAAAAGCCATAACCTCTATTCGAGTCTGCCGTATTGCTTGTAAGATTGTTGTCGCTGCAATTGTTCTCCAGAATAATTCCATGATGATTTGAATCTGCACTATTATTTAAGAGTATATTTCCTTCAGAATATACGAGCTGGATTCCATATTTCTCGTTCAAGTTCACTTTATTGTCCGAAATTGTATTATTTTTTGAGTTACTCAGATATATTCCAAGGGAATTCTCCGAAAGGTTATTGTTAGCGATAGTGCAGTTACTGCATCCAGACAGATAAATTCCTGTTACATCGGTATATTTGGCTGCTTTAACTTTAAACCCGCTAATTGTTGTATTATTCGCCCGCGTTTGGAACACATTTATATTCGGGTTATTCGCCATAACTACCGTATCTTCAGGATTCCCGGAATCCGATCTTATTGTAAGATTTTGTGTACTGATTATAATGTTTTCAGTGTAGTTTCCAGGTTTTATAATAATTACATCCCCAGAACTTGCATTGTCTACTGCTGCCTGTATTGATTCCCCCGGCCGGATCAAAATCTCAGCCGGAGTTCCTATACCAGAGCTTAATGTGAAAATAAGAAAGGCTACCGCCAAGCTGGCAAATCTGTTTATTAAAATCCCCCACACTCAATGTAAATTATTATTTAACTTTTTATTAATAAAAGAGAATTATAACATTAAATAATATGAATATATTGGATTAGAGTAATATTAAAATAAAGACATAAAACTATAAAGTAAATAGTGATCAGCACGTTATTTACTAAGATAAACTGGTATAGTTTTTCTATTTTCAGGTCTGAAGTGAACTTTTATAATAACAGGCTTCAGTGCTAAGTCCACATAAAAACTACCTCTACAAGTAACATAAATTGTTCCAGCCCGACAGAGTAGGAGGAAATCAACAACTCAGACTACCCTTTAGAAGACATAAGTTTTTATTTTTTATATTTAATGTTTTTTATTTCTTCGCCTTTGAGTTAAATTCGGAATCAATGAGTGTACTTTTATGAAAGAATTCAGAGGTTTCTCTTCTTCTCAGCACTTGTTTCAGTGTTTTCCCTTACCAGCCTGCCTTCGAAAAAACGATAAATTGCAAGCTCACCTGTAGAGAACCTGACTTCCCTTATCTCCTCATCAGAAATCCCTTCTATATATTTGGCCAGTGCTCTCAGGCTACTTTGGTGAGCGCAGACGATCACATTTTTCCCTTCTTTTACTGCAGGCAGGATTTTTTGCTCGAAATAAGGCACTGCGCGTTCATATACGGCTTTGAGACTTTCTCCTTCAGGCGGACCCGGCTCAAAGTTCCACCGCCAGCAGGAAAGCTTTTCTGCCCCGTATTTTTCTTCCATTTTCTGCTTTTTCCTGCCCTGGAGCTTTCCGTAATAGCGCTCGTTCAAAGCAGCTGTGGAATAAATAGGAATGAGTTCTTTGCCGAGCTTTTCGGGATATGAGTACCATGCAGTCTGTTCTGAAGTTTTCTCTGAATTCTTTTCTTCATCTGCCCTTTCATGGACAAGGACCCCTGTTTTTTTCTGCCCGGACAGAATGATGAAAAGAGTTTCCTGCGTCCGGATAAGGTTTGAGGCAAAAGCAAAATCCAGTTCGATATTTTCAAGTTCTACTGCGCACTCAAGGGCTTCTTCGATCCCTTTCCTGCTGAGAGGAATATCCAGCCAGCCAGCAAGCCTGTCTTCAGGCTTCAAGCCGGGTTCTCCGTGCCTGACAAGTATAAGAAGGCTCATAAAATTACACTCCATAGATTAATCTCATAGACAAAAGCCAGTAGACACTCCGGTTCTGTGCGTTGAGATTTTCAGGTTCCCGGTTATATCACTTCTTCGATGCAGGCCTGAACTCAAGCTTCGTATCGTAGAGAAGATGCCAGAGGTCGCCTTTTTTTGCCATTCTCTCCGCATCAATTGCAGCTCCCTGCCCCTCAATTTCGAACCTGACACCCCGTTTTCCGAAAGTGACCTTCCCGAGCCTGCTTTCCATCCTGCTGTAATCAAGAGCATCGGCAAGCCGGACAAGGGAAGCCACTCTAAAGGTAAAGTCCTGCAGATCCTCAGGCATTTTCTCGAATTCCTTTCCTTTAAGTTTCCTGAGCTTCTTTTTCCCTATTTTCTTTTTATGCAGAAAAGCCGTCCAGGCAATAACGGGCCATAACCTTTCAGGCAGTTCAGAAGGCGGGTGCAGGCGCAGGATATCTCTTCCTGCTTTGTGGTGGTTTTCAAACCCCGTAACCACGCCGGTATCATGAACAAGCGCAGCTATCTCTACAAATTTTCGAATTTCGTGATCCAGCCCGTGAATAGAATGAAGAATATCAAAAAGTTCAAGAGCATTTCTTGCCACGTTGTCGGCATGGCTGCGCTCGATCCCGTACTTATGGAAAAGAGTTTCCAGAGGCAGAGGTTCGGGAAATACTCCTTCTCCTGATTGGCCATCTTCTGAAGATCTATTATCTGAACTCATTGAACTCCTTTTTAATTTGTCTTTCATTTATATTATAATTAGCTTAACTTAAACTTATTTTCAGTTCTCTTTATTCTGTTGCAATAGAATCAATTTAATTATTAAAAGGCAGAAACCACTGGGGTGAATCCCGCAGGCGTTGCAGTTAACCCGACGGGAACAAAGATAGATGTGGCAAATTCCAACTGGAACACTGTCTTAGCCTATCCCAAAACAAATATAATATTGAAAATTATAAATTTTTCTGGTTCCGAGGCGCAGTTTGAAACGGAAAAACTGTGTCTTTATTTATAGATTAGTCCTCTCGAGCGCAGCTCAGTATCTTTAATATAAACCAGTCCGCTTGATCGAGCTAAGCGAGTGAAACGGACCCCGTGCTGTTGCGATTACATCGCAACTCCCAGAAAATCTCCGATTTCCTGTGATCCCGAAGCGGAACTCGGGAAGGACAGCGTATTCCCAAAGCTCAATTCGGAAATTGTAACTCGTGTATTATATATAACGTCCAGACTTTTAATAAACAATGATCAAAATCAGCTTCAAGCAGGGAACTCTGCTTATACAGGGTAATATAAGAGTTCCCAATGCAGTCTGGGACGAAAGGAACGGAAGCTTCAGAGCTCTTTCCATGTATTACAGAGACACAGTTAACTACCTGAAAAATTCCGGAATTCAGTTTGAAGACGATGTGCTTGACCTTCTTCCCTGTCCTGACCTTGCAGCAGCATACGAGGCTTCAGGACAGAAACTTAAATTAAGGGACTACCAGGCAGAAGCTCTCGTGTCCTGGGGTGAGAATGAGAAATGGGGTGTGCTCGTTCTGCCAACAGGAAGCGGAAAAACCCTTGTTGGAATTAAGGCAATTGCGGGGTGCAATACCCCTGCTCTTGTAGTTGTCCCGACCCTTGACCTGCTCGAACAATGGAAAAAACAGCTTGAAGAAGCCTTTTCCATGGAAATTGGAAAGCTTGGGGGAGGAGAAAAGAAAATTCTTCCGATAACAGTTTCCACATATGACTCTGCCTATATCCACGCCGAAACTCTTGGGAACAGGTTCGGCCTTCTTATTTTTGACGAAGTTCACCATCTGCCTGCATCCGGATACAAGAGCATTGCCGAGTTTTCTGCAGCCCCCTACAGGCTCGGGCTGACAGCCACTTACGAACGGGAAGACGAGCTGCACTCGGAACTGAACAGGCTTGTAGGGGGGAAAGTATATGAAAAACAGGTTTCGGAACTTGCAGGAGGTCACCTTGCCCCTTACAGAATCCAACGGATAGCTATTGCACTTACGGACGAGGAACGGAAAGAGTATGAACAGCACTATTCCGTGTTCCTTAACTACCTCAGGAAAACCAAAATGATAATGAAAGGTCCTCAGGACTTCCGGAAGCTGGTTATGAAAAGTGGGAGAGACCCTGAAGCCAGAAAAGCCCTCCTTGCAAGAAATGCGGCACGAGACCTTGCTTTCAACAGCGGATCAAAACTTGTAAAACTGAGAGAAATCCTTAAAGAACATAGAGAAGACAGGATCTTCATTTTCACGGAACATAACCGACTTGTCCACCGGATTTCCAGGGAATTTCTCATCCCTGCAATTACCTACAGGACCCCTGCAAAAGAAAGGAATTCCATTCTAGAAAAGTTCAGGACAGGAAAATACCGGGCTGTGGTCACCTCAAGGGTGCTTGATGAAGGCATCGATGTCCCTGAAGCAAATGTAGGAATTATAGCAAGCGGGACAGGCAGTAAGCGAGCATATGTCCAGCGCCTCGGGAGGATCCTCAGGAAAAAAGAAGGGAAAGAAGCCCTGCTCTACGAAATCATAGCCGAAGAAACAACAGAAACCGGAACTGCAAGGAGAAGAAAAGAAGCAGTTTCAGCCCGAAAAAATCCTGAAGAAAAAGCCATACAGGGAAAAAAGGTTGCAGAAGAAAGGAAGGTTGATGGAAAAAAGATTTCAGACAACGAAAATCGGATGAAAGGAAATCAAAACGTTGAAAATCCCGGAGGTGGCTCTTCTGCTCACATCTGACCTTCTTGTAACCCGCGTTTCTAGAGGGAAAATAAAGCCCGAATATGCAGCATTTGATTCCGAAAACCTTGAACTTGCAAGGCTCCTGATAGAAACCTTCGAGCAGCATATCGGAAAAACCTACGGGGACCTTCTGGCAGAACTTGAGGGTTATGAAGAGATGAATTACCGCTTCATAAGGGGTCTCTCTCAGCTTCTTGGAAGGCGAGCTGTGATCGAAACGGATGCGGCTGTAGACTCCTCTCTGGCCAGGGAAGCCGTCTTTGAAGCCTGTGGAGGAATGGCTCTTTCTTCTGCTGAAAAAAAAGAGGCGCTGCAAAAAGCGGCGAAAAAATTGTCAATTTCTGTCCGGGAACTTGAAAAGGCACTCTGGGCTGACCTTGAAGAAAATCAGGTCATTAAAAGCTTCCTTCCTCTTTCACCTGCAGAACTTCTTAAACAGTATAACATTTCCCTGACCCAGACCCTGTTTTTCCGCGCAGTTGACCTTGATATCTGGATAAAGGGGGATTTTCAGAAGATACTCTGGAAGATCCTGCGTTCCGGGCTTATGTACTCCGTGGAAGACACTGAAGAGACTACAGGCAAAAAAGGAGCAGGTGAGAAAAAAGAAGGTAGAAAAGAGGAAAAGTCGAGGAATAAAAATGAAAATGAAGAGCCCAAAGAACTAAAAGGTATTCACCTCCATCTTGACGGGCCTGCTTCTCTTTTCCGGATGTCGGAAAGGTACGGGAATTCTTTTGCAAAACTCTTTCCGACCCTCCTTCGATCAAAAGGCTGGAGACTTAAGGCAGGCGTTCTCCACAAAGGTTACCAGGGAAAGCGCATCCTCGAGTTTACCCTTGACGACTCGGAAGAAGCTTTCAAACCCTCATCCGAAGTAATCAGATATCCGGAGACCCTCTCTTCAGGATTTCAACTTGAAGAAGCAAAGGAAGGGTACGAATCCGGAAAAAGGGAAGAGACCGGGAAAAAATATGAAAGTGGACTTGCGGAAGAGGAAGCTGAAGCTCAGGAAACATATGCTGATATTGAAGCCTATGACAGCACACTTGAAAAGATATTCAGCAGCTTCAGTTTAGGGAGCTGGAAGATTAAAAGGGAACCAACAATTCTAAAAGCCGGAAAATACGCTTTTGTTCCGGACTTTTCCCTTCGGAGGGATGGCATGCAGGTATATCTGGAAATTGTGGGCTTCTGGACCCCGGAATATCTTGAAAAGAAGGTTGAGAAACTTAAGGATGTGGAAGAACCTCTGATTCTCCTGATTGACAGAAAGCTAAAATGCTCTGAAAAAGATTTTCCTGCCCAGGAAGTGATTTTCTTTGACAAAAAGATTCCTGCAAACGAAGTCATGAAAATGCTTAGAAAATACGAAGAAAAAAGGCTTACTGAAGACAGGTCAATGCTTCAGGAAATGGATGTCTCACTTTCCGGAGAACTGATAAGCCTTGAGGAAATTGCAACTGAGAAAGGAGTCCTGATCGATGCCTTAAAAGATGTAATTGCAGTCAGACTTGCAAAATCCAGAGAATCCGAGAATTATGTGCTCCTTGAAAACTACGTAATCCACAGGCAGCTGCTTGAAAGAATTGACAGGGAACTTGAAAAACCCGGGGCAGCTGAGACATACGCCGGTGCAGTAAAAGTCTTTGAAGGCTTCAGGCTTGACCGTAGTCTCTATTACCCTGTGCTCGAACAGCTCGGGTATAAGGTCATCTGGACAGGGCTGAGTGAAGAAGACGCAAGGGTGAAAAAATAAGAGATTAAATAAGCTTCTTTTCATGTTCCCAATTCCATTTCTTTCGGCTAATTTTGACTTCAGGTCTACTCGGTATATTCCACACTCTTTTTTACAGGCCTGAAGAGTTTCATAAACTCATGCACGTCTTCGGGAAAATCCGTGCTTACGGAAAGTCCTATCTCTTTTGCTTCATTTGCTGAGAGGGGAGTGCTGTGGATCATCTCTCCACTGACCAGTTTTTCGACCACTTCATCGAGCCTGTTTTCCCCGTTTGGGCCTGGCTGTATTTTACCTTCAAGAAGCTCTTTTGCAATGTGTCTGGTGAGTTTAAGGGCTTTTCTTGAGATATCACTCATAACAAGGGTGGTATCGTCTGCATTTTCTTTTTTTGTTTCGGCGGCATAGATCCAGGAAGGAGCAGGATAAGTCCCGCGCAGGAAATCTCCTATCTGGGGATCGATAGGTCCGATAACGGCATCTTTATCCATAACGATTTCGCTTGCAGCAAGGGCGATAACCGTGCCTCCTGACATTGAGTAATGAGGGATAATGACCCTGGTCTTTTTGGGGTGCTTCCTGAGGGCGCGAGCAATCTGGATGCTGGCATGGAGCTGCCCGCCCGGGGTGTGCAGAATGAGTTCAAGCGGGTAATCTTTGTACTGCCTTATCCAGCGCAGGATCTGTTCGGCATCTTCTTCGTCTATGAACTGGTAAGCAGGCAGCCCAAGAAAAGAAACCGCTTCCCGCCTGTGAATCATGGTGAGCACTTTGCAGCCGTGGCTTTTTTCCATAGCTTTGAGTCTTGACATACGCTGCATCCGAATTTTTTTGAGTTGCGACTGCGGGTAGACGACTGCATATAGAAAGAAAAGTATGAACAAAAGAGACGTTAAATCCCAGAAACTGATTGTCGAAGTGTCAAAGGTAGCCAGAAAATTCCCCCGGAAACTTCCCGAGGGCACCGCCAAAGCTAACCAAAAGGCGCAATTAAAACCCCCGGGCTTAATCCCATGATTATATAGTCCTGCAGGTTTTTAATTTTTGGCTAGCCGCGCTGCACGAAAAAGCGATCTTATAAGGAGATTGAAAAGATCCCGAAGAAGGAGAAAAAAGGAGAAAGAGATCGAAAAGGAAAAGAGATTATTAAAACTTTACATGGTTTCATGGAGAAATCAGCTTGAGTCCCACTATCCCTGAGAAAATCAGAATGATGCAAACAAGCCTGCCGAAATCCATGGATTCGTTAAAGAGCAAGACCCCCAGGATAGTGGTGCCGATAATCCCGATTCCTGTCCAGACCGCATAGCCGGTCCCTATTGGCAGAGTCTTCAGGGCTTGGGATAGGAAATAAAAGCTAAGTAACATGCAGACGACCGTAAAGATGCTGGGATAAAGCCTTGTGAAACCTTCCGTATATTTCAGCCCGATTGCCCAGGCTGCCTCAAAAAGACCAGCGATAAAAAGAAAGGTCCATTCCATTTTTATCCTACAACCTGCTTATGTGAATTTTATGGAAATAGTGAAGATAGCAATTAAAATGTATTAAAAGCCTCTTTCTCTTATAACCTTGCCTGAAAAAATTCCTGGAAAAGCCTGTTAAATTTATTAAAGGTAAAATTCTCGAAACTTGAAATTATAACTATAAATCGAAAGAAGCAAACAATAAGCCTTTAACTCATGCGGGATAATATTTTAACATGGCAGCCCCGAAGTACCTTAAACGTTATCTCAAGGTGCAGAGAGATGAAATGCCTGCCCTTTTCAAGATCACGGAGAGAATTCCTGTCAGCTTCGATCCGGAAATGCCCCTTGAAGAGCTCAGGAAAATTCATGGAAAAGGCATCATAGAATACCGAAAACTTCGGGAGAGCCTTGAAATTGAAGCTATGGAAGCCCTTGCATATAAAGATACAGCTGACAGGTTGACACTGTTTACCGAGAGCTTTCTGAAACTGCCGAAAGCCAATCCGTCCCTCCTTGACCTTAAGGTTGAAATCGTGGACAGGATGCTGGAGAGCTGCAACTGCTGCGGATGGCGCTGCGGAGTCAACAGGAAAGCAGGTGAAAAGGGTTTTTGCAGGCTGACCGACGTTTCCAATTATGACTCCGAATTCCTGCACATGGGAGAAGAACCGGAACTTGTGCCCTCTCATACTATTTTTTTTACAGGCTGTACCTTTGCCTGCGTTTACTGCCAGAACTGGGACATCTCAACTGCCCCCGAAACCGGAACCCGCATCGAGCCCAGAAAACTTGCAAAGCTTATCGATCTCAGGAGGATGCATGGAGCAAGGAACGTAAATTTTGTAACCCCTACCCCGCATCCGCATACCGTCCTGAAAATAATCCGGGAAATGTCCGTAAATAATCCTGTTGTCTGGAACGCAAATATGTACCATTCCCCTGAAATTGCTGAAATTCTTGAAGGGGTCGTGGATGTGTACCTCGGGGACTTCAAATACGGAAACGATGTATGCGCCCAGAAATACTCAAAGGTAAAAAATTACCTGGAAATCGTGCAGCCCAATTTCGAATTTGCCTACCAGACCGCAGAAGTCCTGCTCCGTCACCTTGTCCTCCCGGGTCACCTCGAATGCTGTACAGGACCAATTGCCGAATGGGTTGCAAAAAATATTCCGCAAATCAGGTTTAACCTCATGTTCCAGTACAGGCCATGCTACAGGGCAATGGAATATCCGGAACTGGATCGCTTCCTGACAACAGAAGAAGAGGCTGCAGCAATATATATTGTGAAAGAGGCAGGGATTGAGGACGTGCTCATTTGAGTGTGCATGAAGCCGGGAAAAGTCAATTTTAAGCACAACTCCAGATCTCTTTTTGATCCCATTTACTAATTTTTGTGCTCTCCGGTTAATTGGCTGGTATTATTCCGAAATAACCATACATGTAATAGTATATCGCGCTCTTTCTTTCCAC
Organism: Methanosarcina baikalica; assembly: GCF_031461075.1. Taxonomy (NCBI): domain Archaea; kingdom Methanobacteriati; phylum Methanobacteriota; class Methanomicrobia; order Methanosarcinales; family Methanosarcinaceae; genus Methanosarcina; species Methanosarcina baikalica. Next base: position 20,614 of record NZ_JAVKPK010000029.1, read on the forward strand.
GTGCCGGACCCCACTTGAGCCTGCCTGCGTACAGCAGATAAAAACGAAAGCACTAGCTTCGCGAGAGTTTCTAATAAATTATTTATTACTCTCAGTACTATTGTTACCTGGGCAGGAAAACACTCGAACTATAGTTACAAGGCCAAATAATGTAACTACTCGATGAATCATTCTTCCATCTTTCATTATTCTTTCATCCAGCCCTTTTCCATCCAGTAATCACAGTTGTGTACCCAGTGTTCTTTGTTGGCAAAGATAACGTATTTGAACCGCGCTCTCCAGGCTTCATGCATGGCTTCCTGTTCCGGGTATTCCTTATTCTCTTTTATCGCTTTAACAAGGTCTTTGCCCATTTCACGCGATTTTTCAATGGCTGCTTCCATTGCTGAAGGACCCTGAGACATAGAGTAGCCAACTCCCCCTATAGTGTTGCCTCCGCAGTGTATCATAAAATTATCCATAATACCAAGGACAAAATCGACTTCACCGCTGCCTGCAGTTGTTAAGGAAATGCCGTATTTCCCATCAAAGAGCTGTTCATGAATAACACGAGGGCTTCTATCGAACATAGTTTTGAGCTGGGCTGTTATGTTTGTTATGTAATTGGGACTGCTCAGAATTATGCCGTCCGCAGCCAGCAGTTTTTCCAGTACAACATTATAATCGTCTTTTATTATACATACCCCTGTCTCATGACAGGAATTGCATGCAGTGCAGTATTTGATTTTCATCTTCGCAATATCTATGGATTCGATCTTAGCTCCTGTTTTTACGGCTCCGTCCAGAGCTGCTTCCAGCAGTTTTAAAGTATTGCTGTTTTGGCCTCTTGGGCTTGACGATATTCCGACTATCTTCATGGTTTCCCTCTATGAATTTTTACAAAATAACACTACTGTATTCAATTAAAGCTTTATTATCCCTTTTGTAATTTCTATTGAGTTGTAGATTGCCTGCATAATAAATACATAGCCAAGGCATTAATTCTGAAAATCTGTGTTTTGTGTACCGTCGTATGATAGCAAAAAAGACAAATAAAAAAGAAAACCTGAAACTCAGATCCAGGCACATTAGAGATCTTTGCGGGAAAGCTTGTATAGATGTATTGCAATAGTAACTATATAAAAAATATGGGGTCGATGGATTTGATAAGTATAAAAAAAATCATAAAATATATAATCTTTGGTATTTTCATTGGAATACTACTGGTTTACCTTAAGCTCAAGAGAGTACGCATTCAAGAATAAGCTTTAAGGAATTATAATAGGATTTACGCGGTTGCCTGTTGCATGCAACTTTTGAATTTTCACAATTTTTACACTAAGGAATACGTTTACCTTGTTAGAAATTGATTAACAGTATGTCTTGTAGTGCTCCACTTTGTTTCAAACCACGTAATCCCATTTTTTCTTCCTGCATATCCAGTACACCTGTAGCTCGTATTGCGTATCACCATCTTTGGAAACTATCCGAAATACCTTAATGAAACCGTATTCATTCAGATGAACCGTTATTCCGTTTGGTGGAATAGTTAACAATTCAATTGCTATATCGACAGTTATAATCTCATCTGTAGGTGCGGTAACTAAAGAAAGAATATTCTCGGCTACATTTTTACTTTTTTTGACGCAGAAGCTTTTACTATCGACCTATAAATGCGTAATTGCTCAAGACATATTAATCCTGGATCTTTAGCTGTCCTAACCGTATTTTTAAACAGCCCTGTGATCAATTTTATTTACTGATATATCTCATCTACAACAGACTCAACCAAATGGTAGATATGATCGAATAAGATCTCGAATATCCAGAGGTAAAGTCCAGAAAAAGATTGAGTATAAATAACAGCATATTAGATATCAAACAAAATTGATATGGAAGTCCTTATTTAGAAAGCTTAACTTATTTTATTTATGAATTATTGTTGTCCTGCCGACCCTGAGAAAAAGAAGGAATGGGAAGAGAAAATGCTTCAGGAAATCGATTTCCTGGACAATGACATAAAAAAAGCCAGCGAGATATTCAGTGCTCTCGGGCATCCTATAAGGTTGAAGATTGCTTATTTTCTCTCCCAGAGAGACCACTGCGTTTGCGAGCTGATATTTAAACTAAATGAAAGACAGAACCTGGTTTCCCACCACCTGACAATCCTGAAAACCTGCGGGATCGTGGAAGCCTACAGCAGTTCAAAATGGCATTTTTACAGACTGAATCCCGAATTTGGAAATATTTTTAACATTATTACGCAACTGCATAGCAAAAAATCAGAATAAACTAAGTTAAGTTAGAGAGAATAAATATAAATATAAATATAAAAATGAAAATAACTGGGATTTTTCAGTCGCCACAGCAACATCCGCAGTCTTCTTCTTCCTTATCTTTTTTAAAGATTTTATCGTATATATTTTCCCCGTATATATTCGTCCATCCTATCTGTGAACCAGCAGCAACAAACATTGCAACTGAAATGGCTTCTGCGATCTCCTCCTTTGTGGCCCCTGCAGTAATCGCTCTGTGCGAATGCGCATCAACGCAAAACTGGCAGCGCATAAGGACAGAAGAGGCAACAGCTATAAGTTCTTTGGTTTTGAGGTCCAGATAACCATCTTTAAAAATGGAATTTCTCATCTGTCCGAACGCTTCCGAAGTTTCAGGTAGCATTTCGTTCAAAAATGACATTAAAATCAACCCCCTAAATAACTAGAGATATAATAAAGTTCAATGACCGGGCTTTCTGCAAAAAGCAGAGTTCCACTGCATGCTGCTACCTCTATTTTCAGGTTTATGAGTATACAGAAGGTCTTCATCATTATCTTTTGAGTTATTTTCAAGGACCTCTTCCTGCACCACATTATTTTGTTCTTTCATTTCCCAGCCTCCTTAATTAATTAAATTTCAAAGCGAATATAACCGATAAAAAACGAATATAACCAGTAATATAAACTTAAGTTTTAAAAACCCTTAGGATAGATATCAAAAGAAATTGATACATAGCTACTTTTTTCCGTATTATTCCATCTTATAGTTAAATAGGACTTCATTTGTCTTCAGTTAATAATATATTAATGCTAAAATGACTACTGCAACATAACGATGGACACAGTCATTGCAAAGCTTTTTGCCGTTGGGGCTGCGATGCACGAGAATATTTCATACATCACAGTAAGACAAAAAGTCTACTGGCACCTGTAACGGGACAATCGCAATATCACTTTTTTTAGCATATCCCGATTATGGTTTTTTGATTTTTGATAAGTTGTAATTTTCTCCCAAAAAAACGTAGGGTTGGAGTTTTCTAATGTGACTTCGAATTCCACGAAGCTATTGCCGGAGATCAGTGAGAACAATAAACCTGGTTGAAGTTTTGGAAATAAATTAAATCAGAAAAAATTAGTACTATCTGAATAATAACTATTAAAATGAATTTAAAAAGACATGCTCTTGAACAGAATGATATATTTTTAGAATTTAAAAGATTTTTCTTCCCAAGTAATTACATCTCAATTACCAAGGACATATTTAAAAAAATAATATAATTAATTTATATTATATGTTTTAGGTTTACAACCGACTGGTATATAGGGGCACTAATTTTAAGTTAAAAATCAAATAATCCCAATTATATTTTATTAATATTTTTATATTTTCTTAAACTTAGCCTTATTAGCAAAAATTATATAAGTAAGAATGAACCGGGATAAATTATTTTTTAAATGTTTAGAAGTTTTGTCCTGGAAACTCAAAAAAAGTTCCAATGACAGTTAGATGGTAACCAGGACTACGCTCCTGCAACCGAAACAAACCAGTTGAAAGTGACTGACTATTTTATTAATCCTTGTTTTCAAGCTTGTAATAATTGAAGCAAGATGGGATCTTATTTAGTTACGGTTGGAGTACGGTTGGAGTACGGTTGGAGATTCGATGCCTCACAACGACCCGGTTATTTCTTCTATTAACCAATCTCAGACTATTTCCCTTGGCTGTTATCACTCTTTTTAGACTCCGTTTGAGTGGGGGGAGCTGTGACGTGTATACAGAGCAGATTAGGGGGATTAATGAGGGGGGCTAAGAGGTATGTTGAGAATAACCTTCTCATAATCCTTGTTTTTAAGATTGTAACAATTGAGAAGAGTATTGAATGAATTTATAATGTCATAATCTTTTAGATAAAAAGATAAAGCTTTATAAAGCTTTAAATTTGCCTCGCGTTTTTTATTTAATCTCCTGAAAATAAGTATGCTTATATGATAATTTTCCCTAGGATTTTTGTACGGGTGTTCCCCGATCAAACTTATAAAAAAAACAGGAGGAATAAAATGAAAAATAATGGAAAGTCTATATGGAAAATAACAGTATCTCTTTTCACTATATTAATGATGTTGACTTTATTGTCTGCAGAAGCCTCTGCAAAACTTACTATATACCCGACTCCTCTTGGTGCAGGAACTCCGCCAGCGACATCACGTCTATCCTGCGCCTGCGGAGATAATCGTATTGATTATACGGCTGTAGCCGTTTCAAATGATCCACGAGTAGTACAATTTAAGGATCGATCAACAGGTGATGAGACATATATCAGATGGGACTTTGGAGATGGAACCTCTCTCTCAGGAACACAAATTACTTCATCACTAAAAAATCCGGTACACAAGTTTCCAAAGACTGGTTATTATATTAGTTGTATGACTATCAAGGGTAGTGGCTGTGTTGAGAAGATGTGGGTTCATAAGACTTTAATTCTTAAATAAATTTAATAAAGTTAACAGCTTACTTACTACTTCTAATTTTTATAAATCGTGTTTTTATAATAATAAAATTCTTTGATTTGTTTTTGTTTAAAATCGCAATCATCTAACGCTAAATTAGTTTAGATATATGTTTCTTACTATTTTTTTGCATTTACCGGCTCCTCGTCGAAGGAAACAAGTGTATTTGTATAATCTCTGTAATACCCATCCCAAACAAATATCCTCAAAAAACTCCTCATTTTTAGCCCCAACTTAGCAGTTGTAAATTTAGTTGAAAATGGTACAATGGATAAAAAAGATTTCATTATAACTGAGAATTATAATCTAAGGTTAAAGGGGCCTGGGGCTAAAAAAATAGTTAATGAGTTTTCGAATATGTTAAACAAAACTGTAGACTATGGAGATAAACAAACAACTTGGGGATCTGTTTTACTCTTAAAAACTAGGAGTTAAGCCATTATTTAACAGAAAAAAAATCAAAAAACTTGATTTTGTTAATCCTGAATTTGGGGTTTTTAGGGTTGATTCTCAAGAAATTAGGCAAAAAATCCTTAACATTTCTTATGTTGATTGGAAAAAACTAGGTTTTTCGAAGGGAACTTTACATTACATGAAACAAAACGCAAAAAGTGATAAACCTTTCACTCTCAACAGCCATGTTTTAGAGAGAGTCAAAGCTTGGGAAAACTTGGTTTCTAGGGGCCAGGTTAAGGCTTGAGAGGGTTTTAATTTTTAAGGTTAGAGGCTAAGTTTTAAAATTTGGGGTTAAAGAAAAAAAAACTAAAAGTTTTTTTACAAAAAACTCTTTTTTAAACTCTTTTTTAAGCTTTTTTAAGTTTTTTAACTCTTTTTAAACTTTTTTTAAAGAACTGTTTTTCTAAAACTGGTTTTTTTTCACAAAGAATTTTTTTTCAAGAAAATTCAAAAATTTTTAAACAAATGTTGATAATGAATTCCTAAAACCAAAAAGAGAGTATTTTTTTCTTATAAATGAAATAATGCATTAAGAAATCCATAATCTCAATAATTTGAGTTACACAACAACCAAGTTAAACAACAACCAAGTTAAACAACAACCAAAAAGAAACCGTTTTGAACTTTAAGTTTTATAGGAACTTATGGTGTAGGGAAATTGAAAATGGATCAGGATGAGCTTCTCAGAAAATGTTTTTGTGATAATCCCGAAAAAAGTAGAAACGCAGTGTGTGAAGTCGGGTTGTATTTTGACTTATTACCAGATAAACAGAGGGCATGGGATGAGTTAATTAAGTTAATTTCAAGTGAAGATAGAGATGTTAGAAGTGAAGTATCAAAAGCACTTGGTACAGTAATTCAAGATGTGCCTGATAAAGAAAAAGTATGGAAAAATTTGATTATACTGCTGACAAGTAGCGAATTTTATGATCTGAGAAGTGAAGCAAAGAGTATGCTTAGATCCGTTTTTCAATACCAACTGGATAAACAAAAAGCATGGGAAGATTTACGCGAGCTAATTTTTGATAAGGACTCTTATGTTCAATGGAATGCAATAGAAATCTTAGGATCTGTTTTTCAAGACATACCAGACACAGACAAAAAAGACGCATGGGAAATTTTACGTGAATTGGCTGTAGACAAAAAAGATCCTACAGCAGCAAAATCGTTAGGATGGGCTTTTCAATATATTCCAGACAAAAAACAAGCATCTGAAGATATTATTAAACTCTTAGAAGATGAAAAGGATGTAATAAGAAAAGGCGTGGTAGAAAGTATTCATTCTGCTCTTCCTTATTTAGTAGATAAACAAAAAGTCTGGGATGTTTTAGTAAGATTGACAAATGACAAAAATTATATTGTGAGTACTACTGCATCAGGGGAATTAGGTGATGCCTATTTATATACTCCAAATAAAGAAAAAGCATGGAATGATATACGTAAAATGGCTTTTGAAGGGGATGCGAGAGTCAAAAGTGGCATACCATATTCAATCACTACTTTGTTTGATTCCGCCCCAGATAAACATCAAGCTTGGATTATACTCCACAGATTAAGTTCTGATGATGATAATGATGTAAGATGGTTCTCAGGACCTTCAATCGGACTTATTTTTAGTCGTTTATCTGATGAAGACAAGAAACAAGCTTGGAAAGATATTAATAGATTAGTATATGACAATAATGGGCTTGTAAGAAGTGGTGCTGCAGAAACTTTTCGACACACGTTTCCTTATATATCGATAAAACAGCAACAGCAAGCTTCAGATGACTTACACACATTAACACTTGATAAGGAAAGTCTTACAAGAAGACATATAGCTGAGTCAATAGGTTTTATATTTCCTTATTTGCCTGGTAAAAAACGTGCATTGAAGGATTTAAAAAGGCTAGAATCAGATGAACATACATATGTGAGTTCATGTGCATATCATTCTCTTGGAAAAATCTCAATATATAACTCTTCTCAAGCAACAAATGAATTTGATTGTAAAAAAGAACTAGAACTCGCTGTTGAATATTTTGAAAAATCTGCAAAGAGAGCATATGATTTTAATCCATCTCAATTTTGTCTTCCATTCTATAGATCTTTCCAAGCAATAATTTTTAAGGAAAATGAAACCGAAGATCAAGTACAGAAATATCTAACTGAAGCAAAAAAAGCAATTAGAGGGTCTAATGACAAAAAGACTCTCTATGAAGCTATTAAGAACCTTGCTAGTGCATTAACAGAAGTAGAAAATCTAGATTTTATAGATAAGAAGGAAAAACTTAATTCCTGCAGAAAATACTGCGAAATTGCTTCAGAGTTAATGAAGGATACTGAAAAAACAGCCCCATATGCTACAGAATTAATAAGAAAAGGGCTTCCCATTCTAGATCAAAAACTAAAAGATCTTCTCGATGAAATTCAAGAAAGAGCAAAGACTACATGTAAGGAATCAAAAGGAACTGCCACAGAAGAAATTGTATGGGAAATCAATAAAGAAATTCAAGAGAGAAAAATAAGTGATACTCTGGAATTAGAGCAGTTTTTAGAAGATATGGCTTATTCTTTAAAACGAAAAATAATTGATATACCTGAAAACGATTATCTTCTTAATAAAATTGAGTTAATGAGATATGAAAAGAATACTGGAAAGAAACTAAGAATCTTTAGTTTTATTATTGAAAACCTGCCTACTATTAGAGTTGTTCCAGAGACCGAAATAAATAATAAATTTTGTAAGTTGGATCTCATCTATGATAATACTATGGATATTAAAATCGAGTTGGAGATGATCGGTAAAAAGTTGAGTTATATAAACTTTGATATCTTCAAAAACGAACTGAATTCGCATAATATTATTTCAAGCCTCAATGCAATGAAAATAGAATTGGAAAAATTGAATGAAATGGAGAGTTTAAATATAGTCTCTATTGAAAAATTAGATTTCATGCAGGCTGAGAGGCTAAATGGTTTAAACAACGATATGCTAGAACGCTTCGATGAAATAAAAAACATAATATATGAATTTTCTAAAAATAATGACAAATTTCATCAGGAATATTCTAAAAAGTTGGATGAACTAAAACAATCAGAGTCTGATAGGATACTACAAAGAACCTCTGCATTTATTACATTAATTGGTTTTGTGATTCCTATGATGATTACACTAGCTCATTAAAAACAATCTATAAATGGGCTAAATTACCGAATAAATGGTATAAGTCTCTATCTTACCTTCTTCTCGTATTTTCCAAATTAATTTTTAGATTCAGTAAATACATAAAAAGTCATGTGATTACTTTATAATAATATACAAAAAATTCGTTTTTTATTAATTAAATAGAATAAAATAGATTTGATTTTAGTTAGGCAATTTTTGAGAAAATACGGTTGTGCATCATTCCTACAAAACAGCGTACAAAAAATTCGAGATCCCTATTACCCATAGAATTAGTGCGAGGGGTGAGATTCGAACCCACGAAACCCTTCGATACCGGATCTTAAAAATTATATTATTATAAATATGAAAAAATAATTTTAATACCCATACGTGAAAAATTTAAAATTGCGGGATTCTATCGGCTTTAATTACTTTTTAAAATATCTATTTTATATAAAGCTATAATACCATCCAGTCTGAACTTATCTTTAATATTCTCAGTATTCTGACAATGTAATATATGAGTGAAAATATCTCTCAAATTTGATCAAACATGGTTAAATGCTTGCCAGATTTGATATAACTCTAACTATTTCATTATATTTTCCAATTTTATCTTCTATAAAGTAATACTCCAAACAGGCAGATGACAGCATAAACTATATCAAAGCCTGGAGTGCTCATACTTTTCGTCTCAGAAGTACTATCATTTTCTTGATTCAAAGGCTGTTGTGTAATATCTGAAACTACATCCTCATTATTTTCAGATATTATACCGTCCTTGTTTTCTTTTGCTGTTGAATTACCTGTTATTGCAAAGGACGAGAATCCAGATGTTTTAGCTGTAAAATACAAATATTTGTCATCTTCTCCTGACAGGTTGGTTGAAAGCTGGTTCCATTTCTTGTCACTGTACCTGTTCAGAGTGATTGAAGACTGGCCGATACTTTTATCTTTTATCCAATTTTTTTCAACCTTGAAATTTATGACTACATTTGCGATATTATTTGAATCTCCAAAACCGCCGTTTCCGACCCAGATATTTAGGTACTTGTAAACTTCGCCAGAAGGCAATCCTGTAACCAGAGTCGATTTCCCTTTCAACATTTCAACAATAGTTGTTGTCTTTCCGGCTGTCTTCTGTGAGTCGAAGCTCAAATATAAAACAGGAGTAGCCTTTTGTGGGAAATCAAACTTTACAGTGCTTCCACTTGTTATGAAAGTCTGTGAAATCTCTTTAGCCCCAACATTACTTTGAGGTTCAGGAGATCCACCAGCACCTCCACCACCACTGCTTCTGTGGCTACTCCCACCGCTTGAGCTACTTACTTCTAGGACAGTTATTGTGGTAAGTTTTGAATTCGCACCATTTTCATTGCTTGCTGTCAGGTTAACTGTATAAGTCCCTATTTCAGAGTAGGTATACATAGGGTTCTGCTCGGTTGAAGTAGATCCATCTCCAAAGTCCCAGTTCCACTCTGTTGCGTTTTCTGAACTGTCGTAAAACTTTACAACAAGAGGTGCAAAACCCTCATTGACATTGCTGCTGAAGTTAGCTACTGGAAATACTGGTTCAGGCTCTGGGATAATTGCAATTCCCCCAGGAGAAACCTCAATATTCACTATTGATGAAACAGTATCGTTTGAGGTGTCAATTACAGAGATATTGTTGCTATAATTGTTCTCATAACTGCCCTTGGTAACCACATATACCTTTTTTCCATTAGGTGAGACTGCAATCTCTTCAGGATACTTTCCTACATTCAATGTGGTTAGTACTTTTCCTGTAGCTGTATCAATTACAGAGACAAAGCTATTTCCGCCAGTTACATATACCTTTGTTCCTGTTGGATTGACTATAACTTCTTGAGGTCTTCTTGTTACATCCACCGTAGCTATAACGGCATTTGTAGCTGTATCAATTATAGAGACATAGTAGTAAGTTGTCACATATACCTTTGTTCCATCAGGTGTGACTGCAACTCCCCAGGGATGTTCGCCTACAGGTACTGTAGCTATAACAGTATTTGTTGCAGTATCAATTACAGATGTGGTATTGCCACGGACAGAATTGTTGCCACAGTTAGCCACATATACCTTTTTTCCATCCGGGGTTACTGCAATTCCCCTAGGAGTATTTCCTACAGGTACTGTGGCTTTAACAGTATTTATTTCGGTGTCAATTACAGAAACATTGTTACTACCATAATTTACCACATATACCTTTGATCCATCCTGTGTTACTGCAACTTTAGAAGGATCAATTCCTACATTCACTGTAGCTATAACGGTATTTGTTGCGGTATCAATCACAGATACATTGTTACTTCCAAGGTTCGCCACATATGCCTTTTTTCCGTCAGGTGAGACTGCAACTCCTTGTCCACTCCCTACTTTTACAGATGATATAACTATTCCAGTCTCTGTGTCAATTACAGAGAATGCACCGTTATTCGTAATGTATACAAATGGCCATGTGGCTGAGACTCTTTTTCCAACAGTTATGTTAACAAGTTTGGAACTAGTATTGATTCCATTGCTAACTGTCAAATTAACGGTATAGTTTCCTGAAGTCTTGTACGCATATACAGGATTTTGTTTTGTGGAATCTGATATCCCATCACCATCCAAGTCCCAGTTCCATAAAACTGCGTTTTTCGAAAGGTCTGCAAACTTGACAACAAGGGGTGCAGTACCATTAGTGACACTGGCTGTAAAGTTCGCGGTGGGGGTCACTGTATTTTGCGGACTGGACAGAGATACAAGAGGTAAATAGTCAAATTCATCTTCATAGACATTATAAGGATCCTCATAAATTTTATAAGGCAGGTCTCCAATCCCATTTCCATCCAAATCCACGCAGATCTGGGAAAATCCGGTTCCATCGGGTTTTGCCCAGAAGTTTCCTCCAATGTAAGGGCCTCCGGCAATGTTATTACCTCGAGTAAGTGAACTGTTCCAGGTATTTCCCCCTGCGCCAGCTACAGGCCTTACGTTTACAGTGTTATTAAAATAATTATTGTAGATCCGTTTACCGCCTTCGTCATACTGATCAACAATCCCGCATTCTGAACTGGACATTATCGTGTTGTTGGTTATTTCAACGCCAAGACAGCCATCACTTAAACTAATCCCTACACCACAGTTTGATATTGTATTATCATAAACTCCTGCTCCTCCTGTAAACGAAAGATGTATACCACATTGGCAGTCAGTAATCCTGTTATTACTAAAATTTACTCCCGTATCATATGCACTAATTCCGAGGGAACAATTTGAGATCATATTACCTGATACTTCATTATTTCTCCCACAGCAGCCAATAATTATACCGCCGTTAGAAATTTTATTTCCGGCTATTAAATTGCCTGATGACTCGGCTCCCTCCGTAATATAACCGTTTTCAATGGTATTACCTGTCAGATTATTCATATCGCTTTGATACGTAAATATCTCTTCGTTAAGCTCATCGTTAAAAAACAAGTTTTCAGAAACGGTATTATAACTAGATCTATTGAGAAAAACACCCTTCTTGTTTTCAATGAAAATATTCCCTTTAATCATGCAATTGGTAGCATTCTCAAGGCAGATTCCACCTGTAGTATGATCAAAAGTCTCCTTATTGGCTCCTGTTATATTGAAGCCGCTGATTGCTACATTATCAGCTTTTATGCGAAAAACACTTTCACTTTCATCCAGAGGTTTTACCTCCACATCGCTATTTTTCAATCCTGACCTGATAGTTAGCCCTGTTATATTAACAAGAATATTTTCAGTATAAGTTCCAGGTCTCACGATTATTGTGTCCCATGGTACAGAATTATTCACAGCTTCCTGAATTGACCTGAAATCAGCGCCAGAACTATCATCTACTGTAACTTCCTTTGCCGATGCAGTAGCTGAACTGGATATTATAAAAATAAAAATTAAAATTATTAAGGGAACTTTTATTCGATTTATCATATATTTCTCCTTAAATTCTAGTATATTTCTCCTTAAATTCTAGTATATTTATCCCTAAAAAAATTAATACAGATTACATTTCAATAACTTTTAAACATTTCCTGTTGTCCAGTTCCTAATAAATTCTTGAATTGAATCTTTTTCAGGAATAGAGATTGAATCGAAGCGAGCCATGTAGAAATATGAGGGTTTTTCACAGGAGAGCATTTTTGAAGATAATACAGATATATTTAATACACATCTTTACAAGTATTTTAATTATGTCATATCTTCAGGATTTTGAGCAAAACAGTACAGGAGCGAATGTTGAACAGACGCCTGAGCAGAAAGAAAAATACAAGCATACCGGGCTTCGGTATCATATACGGGATAACCGGGTTACTTGGAGTATTCTTTTGTAAAAGAAGATGATAAAAGCAGAAAGCTTCAAAGTTACTTTCGATAGGATAGAAGGCAGCTTTGTAGTGTTGCTTGTAAGGGATGAAGAGACAATTAAAATTAACATCCCTATCCTTTTTACTTCCTGTAGGAAGCGGGAAAGGCGATATTCTGGAAATTGACATCATTTATTCATTAAATAAAATGTAGGGGAAATTACGACGACAATAAAATATCTTTTATTTATTTTTTGTTTTTTATCTTTAGTGCTTGTAGGAAATATCTCCTTAGCAGGTGCTGTACCGCAAGAGGAATGGAGTGCAATTTATGGGGGTATGGAGTATGACAATGGATATTATGCTCAGGAGACCCAAGATGGGGGATATGTGCTGGCAGGAGAAACTTTGGTTGATTATGGAGAAGAGGACAGTGCTGCCTTTTTGGTAAAATTAAACTCGGATGGAGTTGAAGAGTGGAATAGAACTTTTGGAGGTCCAGGGCTTGATAGTGTATATTCTGTCAAACAATCAGAAGACGGAGAATATTTACTTGCAGGGTCACTGGAAAGCAGGGGAGATCTGGGTGCAGGTCTTTCTGATGCCTGGCTGATAAAAACTGATTCCAATGGAACAGAAGAATGGAACAAGACTTTTGGAGGAGCAGATTATGACTCTCTGCACTGTATTCAGAAAACTGAAGATGGAGGATATATACTTGCAGGAGGTACCAGTTCTTTTGGGGCGGGTTTTTCTGATGCTTGGTTGATAAAAACGGATTCAGAAGGAACTGAAGAATGGAATAGAACTTTTGGAGGAAATAGCTCTGGGTATGCATTTTTTGTTAACAAAAGTAGCGATGGGGGATATATAATGGCAGGATATAATAATTCTTCGGATCCATATAGCTACGATGCCTGGTTAATAAAAACGGATTCAAAAGGAAACGAAGAATGGAACAAAACTTTTGGAGGAACATACTTTGACTGTGCATATGCTGTTCAGGAGCTAGAATCTAGAGAATATGTGATAGCAGGTGTAGTTTCCGATTTTGGGGCCAAATCTGATGCCTGGCTGATAAAAACAGATTCAAATGGAACTGAAGAATGGAACAAAACCTTTGGTGGTCCAAACAGAGACCGTTTCAATTCAGCTCAAAGAACCGGAGACGGCGGTTTGATACTTGCTGGACAAACACGGCTAACCAGTAATCCTAATGATTATGAAGCTTGGCTAATTAAAACCGACTCAAATGGAAATGAGGAATGGAATAATACTTTTGAAGGAGAGAGTCAATATGCAAATTTTAACTCTGTCCAGGAAATTAGTGATGGAGAGTATGTACTTGCAGGAGAAACGGGAAGTGGCACCGATGCTTGGATAGTTAAAGTTAGTCCCGAAAACCAGCTAGAAGAGGATTCAAAAGTAATACTTCCCGTTGCAAACTTTAGCGCCAATGTCACAAGTGGCTATGCTCCTCTTGCTGTTAAGTTTAACGACAGTTCAGAAAACGCAACAGGGTGGAACTGGGACTTTGGAGACGGAATCAATTCAACCGAGCAGAATCCAGCTCATACTTATTTTTCAGCAGGGAATTATTTTGTTATTTTGACAGGAAATAATGCAAATAGAACTGACTCAAAAACTGCTGCAATAAATGTACTTACACCAAGCGACTCAAATGGAGGCAGTAATAGTGGAAGCAGCCATACCAGCAGCGGAAGTAGCAGTGGAAGTGGAGGTGCAGGCGGTTCCCCAGAGCCCGCAAGAAACGTTGAAGTCAAGGAACTTTCACAGGCATTTATTACAAACGGAAAACTTGTAAAGTTTGATTTCGCAAAGAATGCAACCTGTGTTGTGTATGTAAACTTTGATTCAAAGAAGACTGCCGGCAAAACCACAGCCATTGCCGAACAGCTCAAAGGAAAATCGACCTTGGTTTCCGGACTACCTTCTGGAGAGGTTTATAAATCCTTTAATGTCTGGGTTGGAAACAGCGGGTTTGCAACTTCCAAGAATATAGAAAATCCAGTTTTTTGTTTCAAGGTTGAAAGAGCCTGGGTAAAGGATAAAAATGTCAATCCAGAGTCCATTACTCTTAACAGATACAGCAATCAAAAATGGGAGCAATTCCCAGTAAACCTGTCGGGGAAGACAACAAGTACTTGCATTTCACAGCCAAAACTTCAGGGTTTTCTTCATTTGCAATAATGGGTATAGCAAAACTATCTGAAACTGTATCGAAAATAAACATTGATTACACTACAACAACTAATGAAAACAACATAACGAATAAAGAACTACAGACTCAACAAAAGAAAATCCTGAGTACACCAAGCTTTGAAATATATTATGGAGTGGCTGGTTTGCTTGCGGTGTTCCTGTATAGAAGAAAGTAAAAAAGGTAAAATCCAAGTTCGATGTAAAAAAGGTAGTGCGAGGGGTGGGATTCGAACCCACGAAATCCTTCGATACCGGATCTTAAGTCCGGCGCCTTTGACCGGGCTGGGCAACCCTCGCGCTTGAAAAAAGAAAGGTTATTTTTGAGCCGCAAAAATTCGTTATGTGAACATGCTTTAAATAAAGTTAAATTATTTAAAGTTTATTCTCTACCTCATGGAGATTACATTTCTTGGCACTGGAGTTGCGATCCCGCAGAAGGGTCGGGTACAGTCCGGAATCCTTGTGAGGCTTGAGGAAAAGCCACTACTGATTGATTGCGGAAGCGGAGTATTGAACAAGTTTCCTGAAACAGACATTTCCCATACCGAGGTAGACACCGTATTGCTCTCACACCTTCATCTTGACCATGTGGCTGACCTTCTTCCCCTCCTGAAAGCAAACTGGCTCTGCGGAAAGACCAATATGAGGATCTACGGGCCAGAAGGGACAGAAGAATGGCTTTCAAAGGTGCTTGGTGCCTATGAATATATTATGGAAGAAGTGGACGTGGATGTTATTGAGATCTTCCCTGGAAAGGACTTTACTCCAGAAGGTTTTGACTGTGAGATCAGATGCACAGCCGCAATACACAGTGTTCCGACTCTGGCTTACCGTGTAACTGCAGAAGACGGAGAGTTTGTTTACTCAGGAGACACCGAGCCCTCTAGGGACATAATGGACCTTGCGGCTGAAGCCGATCTTCTGATTCACGAATGCTCATTTCCCCCAGGCACGAACGTCACAAATCACACAACTCCAACCACACTTGCAGACATGCTGGAAGAATATAACAAAGAAATAGGAAGCATCTGCCTTACGCATTTCTATCCGGATATGCGGGGACATGAAAGAGAGGCAGTATACCGCTTGAAAGGATATTTCGAAGGAGAAGTGATTCTTGCTGAAGATCTGATGAAACTTGAACTGTAATGGGATTTAGGCTGTAAAGTGAAATTCCGGCTGTAAAGTAAAATTCCAGCTAGAAAGTAAGTTTGTACTGTTGAATGAGAGACAATCCGAAGAATGGTTTCAAATTCTTCGGCACTCCTCAGACTTTAAATCTTTCACGTTTATTTTCCATATTTCTTAACCTGATAGCTATGCGGCGAACGATATGTAGCCTTGAACGATATGTAGCCTTATTACAGTTTAAGAGTATGATCCTTATCATTAAATAGCAGAAAAGCAGAATCATATTTTATTCAGGTAAAGTTCTGAAATACCAGCATATTTTATCATCAGGTGACACCATGGCAAGAATACTCTCAGAAACAGACATCGGCATTCTGAAAACGGTTGCTCCGGAGTGTAAAGATCTCCTCTGCTCAGGCTCAGGAGTACCCTACAGTTCCATACTTCCGCCCCTGGCAAATCATTATTCAAAAGATGCAGCCGACTTCCTGAGAAGAATCAATTTATTATCCCGATATGAACTCGAATACCTTATCAGGCTTATTTTATCAGGAGAGGAAAGCCTGGGCTGCGTACCTTTTAATTACATAACTGTCTTCGTGGAAAACGTCTCTGAAAGGCTTGGTGAAGAAATCGCATCCCAGGTCAGAAAATCTTATGAAAATTCCGAATGCCCTGCTTAAGGATAATTTAGAGTATGTAAAATAGAAACTGGCAGAGCTTATGATGGAGCAAGACTTAAAGCGAGGCTAAAAGATATTACAACTTTAAGCAAGGCTAAAAGATATTACAAGCTGTATCATCGTCTGTACAGGTTTCCATCCGTAAAAAATCTCTCATTCTCTACCGTATTTGTCTTCAAGCCTTTCGATGTCGTCTTCCCCCAGATAATCACCCTGTGAAATTTCAATGAAAACAAGGTTTTCGTTGTCTATATTTTTAACACGATGCACCTGCTTTACCGGAAAGTCGACAGAATCCCCGGCTAAAACCCTGATTTTACTCTCGTTTTTAGTTACAATTCCTTTTCCACTGACTATGTACCAGTGCTCTTTTCTATGAGCATGGCGCTGAAGTGAGATTTCACCCTCAGGTAAAACCGTAAGGCTTTTGACTTTATATCCGGGCTTCTCACTAAGCACCTTATAATAACCCCAGGGTCTTACCGACTCACGTTTGCACTTATCCAGGATTGTTTCATAAACTTTGATATAATCATCCACCATCCTGTCGACAGAAAAACGTTTTTCAACATTTTCCCTGCATTTTTTGCGGGATATGGAGCCAATCATTTTCACAGCTTCTGCGGCTTCTTCAACGCTGTTAACCAGAAATCCGGTCTCTTTATCCATTATCAGCTCAGGCATCGAACCCCTGTTCATTGCAATTACCGGTGTACCGCTGGCCAGAGCTTCAACCACGCCAATCCCGAAAGCCTCATCGTAATTAATCATATGCAGAAGAGCGCGGGCATTTGATAAAAGCTCTTTTTTGCGTTCCTGGGAAACATGCCCTTCATAAATAATCTGCTGGTTATCGATATATGGCTCAACTTCTTTCATAAAGTATTCAGAATCAGCAATAAAACCGGCAATCAATAACTTCATTCCTGCTTTTTTGGCAGTCTCTATAGCTTCTCTTGTACCTTTATCCCTATGTATACGTGATATAAAAAGCAGATAATTCTCAGGAGTGTCGTTAAAAGTAAAACCTTCAATATCTATCCCATGCCTGACAGTTGCTATATAATCTAGTTCCTGGCATCTGTAGGCATCACTTATGGATACATAAAAAGTGCTATTGTTGTATTTTTTATAGACAGACAGGGTTTTTCTAGATGAGATGCCATGTATTGTTGTTACGACAGGCGTATCGACAAGCGCACTGTAGGTAAGAGGTAGATAGTCGAAATGGTTATGTATTATATCGAATTCGTTTGCCCTCTCAAAAACTTCTGATATGTGAAGGCATTCGTAAACCTTCACAAGGATTTCCTTGTCCTCTTCGTATGGTCTCGGGCATACTGCATGAAGTTTGGCTGCCGTATGCGAATCTGCTGTTGCAAACAGCGTAACGTCAATACCCCGTTTTACAAGCCCTTCAGTCAATAAGGATACTACAGATTCCCACGGCCCATACTTTTTAGGCGGCGTACTCCAGGCAATCGGAGATAACATCGCAATTCTTATAACGGCACCCCCAAAATTACTCACATCCCCAAATTTAATTTTTTAATTTAATTTTATCTTAACTTAAGAGAACCTTTTTTCGGATCAGTGGAAGTTCCCATATCTTCTTCAAACCATCTGCAGTACTCTTCAGGGCATTGTTTCTCAGGGCATCCATGGATATACTCCAGAATATCGTGCACTTTTGCGCTGGCCATTGATACGGATATATCTGCGCTTCCATAATAAATGCGGATTTCATCATCTACTAAGACCCATCCGCAAGGGAAAACAACATCATTAACATCCCCACTGCGTTCATACATTTCACGAGGCCCGAAAACCCATCCTTCAGACCTGTGAAGCACTTTCCTGGGATCTTCAGGATCAAGAAGGGCCAACCCAAGTCGATAACTTGCTTTAGATGTTGTCTGGCGTACACCATGATACATAATTAGCCATCCGTCAGATACACGCATTGGCTGAGGGGATAGCCCGATCTTGTTTGCATCCCACCACCCGCCTTCCCGAGCATACAGAAGGACCTCGTGTTCTCCCCAGTATTTCATATCCGGGGAAAAGGATATCCAGATATTTGCTTTTACACCCTGCATACAGGGCACAGGCCTGTGCAACATTGCCCACCTGCCATTAAATCTTACAGGAAACATAGCAGCATCTTTATTTTCAGGCGGAAGGGTAGGTCCTACTCGATCAAAATTACGAAAATTTTCTGTAAAGGCAAGCGCAGTTAATGGACCTGAATCCGAAAAAGCAGTATATGCTACAGCCCATTTTTCCATCTCATCTATGTAAGTTATGCGCGGGTCTTCAATGCCGTATATTTCTTCTGGATAGTTTATAGGATCAGGAGCAAAAGTCGGTTCGGTGTCAATTTCCCAATTGTCAATTCCGTTCTTACTTCTTGCTACTGTAAAGTGAGAAAAACCTCTGTGGTCTTCGACACGTACCATTAATAGGGTTATACCATCAACTATAACGGCAGCAGGGTTAAACACTGAATGAGCTCTATAGGGCCAATCCTGAACAGTAAGTATAGGATTTTTATCACATCTTTGAAACAGCTCCCCATGATCTTTCCATATCATGTTATCCCCTTCTTCACTCTACTTGGTTTACTGATAACAGGCTTTTTCTCTTCTGCATGGCTCCATCGTCCAGTTCGTTGCTTAGTCTGGATTGCAGGGTCGTGTTGAAAGCTTTATTTGTGTGTTTGTTTAAAGAGCTTAAAGCCATAAGGAAACAAATTACGGATTCTGCACCCTGGTTGGAGTTCATACCATCTACATTGAGCCCATCACAAACCGCACCTGTAGAATAATCGTACATTGGAGCCTGCAAACGGTTTCTACCAAGGAAATATTCAAAAGAGTATTTCGCAAGCTCGAGATATTTTTCCTCACGCACAATCTCATAAGCTGAAACATATGCCTGAGTTAAATAACCTGCCTCTATGGGCTGCTGGTCAAAAATCGGCTTTTCCCCTTTGTAAGAGTACCATCCCTGATTTCCAACAATGTCAAAAAAGTCTCCTTTCCATTGGATCTCAGTAAGAAAGTCCAGGGTAGCAAGGCCAATTTCTCTGTAAGTTCTGTTTTTGGTGTAATTATACGCCAGTAGAAGGGATTCGCTTAGTTTTGCATTACTGTAAGTAACTGTGGGCTCAAACCAGTTCCAGTCTTCTTTATGGTTGGCCTCATATAAGTCGACCAAGAAATTCGCGTGGCTGGTAAATATGCATTCAAAGGTGTCTTTGTCTACAAGAGTGTCTATGGGCTTTACAGCGTCTCTACTAGAGTTGAACACGGACTCAAATTCGTCTGCACCTATGCCTGCCCTGAGTATCTCATATAAACCGCACATTGTATAGGCTTTTGCCCTCGGATAGCTCACGTTTTTCATTTCATGCCTGGATTTGCTGATCAGGGTATGTGCAAGCGTACGTATATTCTTTGACAGGTAAGGGCAGCTCACCACATGTCCAAGCCCGTAAATTGCACGCCCGAGAGTATCTTCACTGCCTTTTTCATCTAAAAATTCTCTTTTATAGTTCATGAAGTTATGAAAGTGACCCGTGTTGGTTTGGGCATGTTCAAGAAAGCTCATGTATGTGGTAATTAACCTCCAGAACTCTTCAGCTTTTTTTTGGTTATCTATTAACTGTGTGAGTGCAACGAGAGCTCTGCCCATATCATCAGTACTGTACCCATGATGGCGAGCCGGTACGCCAAGATTAGTGTGCTGCATAACGCCCACATCATCGGTTAGTAGCTTAAGGTAATCGAGTTTTGCTTCAGGCAGCTGATTTGGAAGAAAATTAAATCTGTTAGGTGTTCTGGGGTAGGCACTGTGGTTCTTTAAAGCCTTAAGGAAAACATTATTATATTCTTTGCCCACATTTTTCCATGTCATTTTTCTACCAAAATCGTATGCTTTTTTGCGCATATTATCACACTCTTCTGGATTTTCAATTAAGTATAACAGGGATTTTTTAAAGCTATCCGTGTCTCCGAAATCTACAAGCAGTCCACGATTGTCGGAAAGCATTTCCTGGGCGTACCAGTAAGGAGTGGATACTATTGCTTTTCCCATACCCATTGCATAGGTGAGAGCACCGCTTACTATCTGTTCTCTGGAAAGGTAAGGAGATACATACATGTCACTGGCGAGGATATAATTACAGAGTTCTTCTTTTTCGACAAATTTGTCGTGGAATACTACATTGTTTTCAAGCCCGAGTTCGGAGACCTTGTTCTTAAGATATTGCCTGTATACTTCTCCCTGAGTCTTTTTGACCATGGGGTGAGTGGCACCCAATACAAGGTAGATAAGGTCAGGATACTGGTTTACAACGTCAGGAAGAGCGTTGAGCACGCTTTCAATACCTTTATTCTTGCTTAACAGGCCGAAAGTAAGGACAAGGGGAGACCCTTTAAGATTCAGCATTTTTTTATACTTACCGCAGTTGTTAAATGGATAGTCAGGAACTCCATGGAAAATAATTTCTATTTTATCTTCAGGAGCCTTATAGACATCTTTGAGCATATCAACTGCAGTCTGGCTCATTACAACCAGCTTTTCGGAATATCTTATGAGCTTTTCAGTGGATGCCCGGTAATCCGGTTCAGGTTCCCGGATTACGGTATGCATTGTGGATATTACAGGCTTGTTTATTCCTGATAGAAGAGCAAAAATGTAATCTCCTGCATTTCCCCCAAAAAGACCGAATTCATGCTGGAGACATACGATACGAGCATCTGATTTGTTTATATAATCGGCAGCCCTGTAATAATCTTCGAGCTTGTCCCTTTCAATCTGAAAAACGACCTCTTCAGGATAATTGTAAGTTTCAGAAGAATCGTTCAGAGCAATTACCTCACAATGAACGTCATTGTACTTCTCAGATACTGAATTTAAAAGATCAGAAGTAAATGTAGCAATACCACATTCTTTTGGAACATAAGTTCCTATAAATAATACTTTCAGTTGCCTATTCAATTAATTCCCCCCAGACTCAAAGTAATTTAATCTCATTCCCCATTTTTTTTAGATATATAATTCCCCAATCACATACCATAATTCTCCATAACTCGATACGGAGGTACACTGATGCAAAAGATATATACCAATAAAGATTATTATGACTTTTAATTAATACAATATATAGTTATCCAGGACATGCGATTACATTGAAAAATATATCCTTTAGAACCGGTAAATATGGTCAGTTTGTTAGGCATTTTTAATCATTAATAGCTCAGATGATTACTGAATAGCTATATTTAAAATACCCATCCAATTACTTACTCACTTTGATATTTCAACAAAGTGAGTAATAAAATATTGATTAAATCTAATAATTGTATTCAATGCTATTTAATATTATTTATAAATATAATTGTACGAGTTAACTGAAGAAAGCGAAAAAAGAATTAAGAGAAGATAGCGCTCAAAAATAGCTATTAGAAAAGTTTTGTCAATTGGAAGCTGTATCTCGGAATCACGCAGCTGCTTCAACATTGTTATTTTTACTCTTTCCTTAATCTGTTAAAATATTTATTCTCGAATCTATCTTAAGACCTTTTTATGAATTATTTATTATCCCTACCCGGTTTATCCAAATATGGATGTATTTAAATAATAATAGCAAAATATAAAAAAGTTATAGTAAGATTTAAAAGTATTTAATGAGGAAAAACATGAATTCTTTGAATGGGAGCTGCGGCTAGTTGAGTTTTAAAGACCTCCCCGATAAGCTGATCGTGTGCATAAATAGGGTCTAGTGCATCGATTCCATTCAGTATATCTAATTAATATAATATTTATAATGTAATATAAAGTATTTTCTAATGTAATATTAATTATTTCCTTACATAATAGTCATGGCTCGCATAAGTCATCGTCCCAAAATATCACTTACTAATGAAGAAAAAGAATATTT